>JADFXS010000008.1:0-37424 GCA_015233515.1 Deltaproteobacteria bacterium
GTATTGATAATTGCTTAATCAAGGAAATTGAAGGCGTCGAAGAGACCATCTGGGGAGTTGTCGGCAAAATCAAGCAAGATATCCGTTATTTCGAAACCTTGCCTGGAGTGGCCAAAGTCATCCCCATCTCGAAACCGTATAAGTTGGTCAGCCGGGAATTGAAACCTAATCCGACCAGAATCAAAATCAGGGATGTCGAGATCGGCGGAAACCGCCTGGTAGTTATAGCCGGTCCTTGCGCCGTGGAGACTCGTCAGCGTACCTTGGAAATAGGCCGGATAGTCCGACGTCATGGAGCGGTGCTCTTCAGAGCCGGCGCTTTCAAACCCAGAACTTCTCCATACTCATTTCAAGGCTTGGAAGAAGAAGGCCTGAAAATATTAGCTGAATTGCGCGAGGAAACCGGCATGGGCGTGGTGACGGAAATGACTTCACCCCATCAGGCCGACTTGTTTGTAAAATATGTGGACGTGGTTCAGATCGGCGCCCGCAACATGCAAAATTTTGAACTCCTGAAATGTGTCGGGCGTCTTGGCTTGCCGGTTTTGCTTAAACGCGGACTCTCGGCGGTGATTGAAGAGTGGCTGATGGCCGCGGAATATATACTTTCAGAAGGCAATGATAAAGTCATCCTGTGCGAACGTGGAATAAGAACCTTTGAAACTTATACAAGAAATACCCTTGATTTAACCGCGGTGCCGATTATCAAAACACTGAGCCATTTGCCGATAATCGTCGACCCTAGTCATGCCACCGGCATTCGAGATAAGGTCATCCCCATGGGCCGCGCCGCCGTGGCCGCCGGAGCCGACGGGCTGATCGTTGAAGTCCATAGTGAACCGGACAAAGCCTTCTCCGACGGGCCGCAAAGCTTGTATCCCCATCAATTCGAACAGCTCATGCGGGATCTTTATGTCATCGCCCCTGTGGTCGGTAAATATTTGGATTTGAATTATCTAGATAAAGCCGTCCAGATGAAGTCGATACACACCACGCATAATGGTCCATTGAAAGTGGCCTATCACGCCATGCCCGGCTCTTCCTGCCATAAAGCTCTGATCAATTTTTTCGGCACTGAAGTTCCGGCGGAAAGTCGTCGATCATTTCGGGAGGTATTCGAAGCCGTGGCCAAGGGTGAAGCCAGCATGGGTTTGATACCGTTAGAAAACACTCTTTCGGGCAGTAACCATGAAAATTACGATCTCTTATTGGAATATGATTTTAAAATCATTGCGGAACTGACCTTGAGAATCGTCCATAATTTAATCGGCATCGGCAATTCTGATTTGACCGGGTTAAAACGAATCTATTCGCACCCTGTGGTTTTCGAACAATGCAAAGAGTTTCTGGCCGGTCACCCGGAATGGGACTTGGTCGCCGTGAGCGATACCGCTTCCAGCGTGAAAAGAGTAAAAGACGACAATAATCCCGAAGAAGCGGCCATAGCCAGTCTGGAAGCATCGGAATTGTATAACCTGCCGGTTCTCAAGGAAGGGGTGGAGACCAACCCGCGAAATTTCACTCGCTACGCGATCATCGCTCAAGACGATGCCTTTATTCGAAGCGCTAAGAACAAATCTTCCCTGATTTATTCCGTCGAAGACGCTCCCGGCGCCTTATTCGAGACCCTCAAGGTGTTCGCTGAAAACGCCATAAACATAGTTAAGTTGGAATCTCGCCCCGCGCCCGGATCTCCTTGGGAATATTTATTTTACGTGGATGTCAACCTGGATATCACTGACGAAAAAAATTCTAACATTTTAGCCATGTTACGTGAGAAAACCAAATTTTTCAAAGTCCTGGGCGCCTACAGCTCGGGCAGTGACATAAAAGGAGTGTGCAATTAGCTGATGGGCCGTCGCCGCGTATGACCGAAATCCGTCGACGAACGGATGCCCCATAGAGAAATCATACGTTGCCCGAGACCTGATGGTCGGGAGAGCGGTCCGAGCCGAAATAGGCGTATCCTTAATAGTCTATCGGCCGAGGTCGGCCACGATGGTCGATTAGAGGATGTCTAATATATTTGACTTCAACTCCATCTTGTATTAAATGGAGCGCGACGATTATTTGCGTTTAGCGTAGATGAGAAATTGTGGAGTTGCCCGATTATAATATATCAGCCCCCGCCGCTCTGACGATTCCGGCGGCGGGGGTAATCCTCAAGAGCAGCGGTTGCGGCTTTTTGACGTCCCCATTAACCAGCCTGACCCTGATCATGCCGGCATTTTTTGGTAATTCTCGCTATCCTCACCCTGGAACCCGGCGCAAATCGGAGATTTTCACTCATAATCCGGCGAACAGCGGCACTGAATTCCTTGATCCGCAATTTGTCATGTTTTACATGAACTATGTTGGCTGAACATTTGTTTTTAAATGTATTTTTGTCACTGATGTTTCTCAATGGAACATCGGCGGCCGGTCGTTTATATATTTTGAGATAACAACCTTCCGGCGTCGGGGATTATTGCCAATATCCGGTAAAAACGACGACCTTTCGAGGTCAGACAAATCCGGTTGCGGCGCAAGCCTGGGCGTCATCATGACAAATGGAGAGTCCATGAACATTTTGATTATTAACGCAGGCAGTTCTTCAGTAAAATTTACATGTTTTCAGTTACCGGGCGACAAAGTCCTGGCCAGGGGCTTAGTCGAACGGATCGGTTTGAGCGGCACCATGATGAAATGCGCCAACCATCGCGGCGAGGAATCGACCCATGAAGTCCAAGTCAGCAACACCGTTGGGGCGGTGGGGCAAATAGCCGCCTATTTAACCGATGAGAAACATGGAGTTATCAAGGCCACCTCGGAAATTGACGCCATCGGTCACCGGCTTGTCCATGGCGGCGAGTGGATAAAAGATACGGTCCTCATCGACGACGAAGTCAAAAAGACCATCGAAAAATGTTTCGAATTGGCTCCGTTACACAATCCGCCCAACCTGGACGGCGTGTTGGCCTGTGAGGAGCATTTTCCCGGAAAACCGCAAGTCGGAGTTTTTGATACGGCTTTTCATTCCAGTATCCCGGAACATGCTTTTCTGTATGGTTTACCGTATCAGCTGTATAAAGAAGATAAAATCCGCCGCTACGGCTTTCACGGCACCAGCCATAAATATGTATCGTTTAAAGCCGCCGAATTTTTGGGTCGACCGGTAACGGAATTGAAATTGATCACTTGCCATCTGGGCAATGGGTGCAGTATTACCGCCGTTGACAAAGGTCGCAGCCTCGACACCAGCATGGGGCTCACACCCTTGGAAGGTCTAATCATGGGGACCAGGTGCGGAGATTTGGATCCGGCCATTGTTTTTTACCTGATGGAACACAAAAAGCTGGACCGGAACGAAATCGACAACCTGCTCAACAAGCGGAGCGGCCTATTAGGGCTGGCCGGAATAAACAGTAGCGACCTTCGTGACGTTCTCAAGGCCAGGGATGAAGGCAATGCTCAAGCCGCCGCCGCGATTAAAGCGTTTTGCTATCGCATAAAAAAATACATCGGCGCCTACACCGCGTCTCTAGGTTCCTTGGATGCTTTAATCTTTACCGGAGGAATAGGAGAGAATTCACCCGATGTCCGGGAAATGGTGTGTGAAAACATGGCTAGTTTAGGCCTCGGCCTCGATGTGGCAAAGAACAAAGTACGTTCGAATGGTTGTCGGGAAATTCATGACAGCCGCAGTGGAGTAAAAATATTGGTGGTTCCTACGAATGAAGAGCTGGAAATCGCCATGCAGACTTATTCGGTGTGGAAGGCGCAATGCCAGCCAAGCTGCTGCTGCTCGGCCTGATTTTTCTGCTTCCCGTGACGGTGTTTCGACTCGGATCTTGCTTATCGTTTTGCGGATTCGCTTTCATTCGGCCGTTGAGTCATCAGGTTGAACATGCAAGCGAGCGCATTCTCCGCAGCTTGCCGCGGCGAGCAAAAACTTAAATGCGTTCGTTTCTTAAATTCAGTCGGCCTTTCTTCATCGATCGAATAATCGCTGGGAAGGCCGACAAATTGTCTTGTCGCAAAAAAGAACATAACTGACCTCTCGATGGGCCGTTTCCGATGGTCATCACCCGCCCTTTAGCAAAGGGACAGGTGTCGTTTCCAAGGAGCGGCGCAAGGCGCGACGAGAAATCTCCAGGACAAAAAACCATTCTTGAAAACGACGGAAATTTCTCGCTTCGCTTCGAAATGATAGTTTGGGGATGTTTCTCTATTTTACATCCCGCCGAGGCGCGGAGGGTCGAATATTCGAAAAAATCGGCCTGCCTAAATTATCTGGACGAACGCTCAAGCCAAGGTCGTCAGGCGCTATCGGGGTCAATGAATATAAATACAGAAGAAAGGCCAAGAGTCGCTGGACTGTCGGTGAATAAAAGACTGTGAACTTTCCGTCAAAGATAAGCCATGCGTTCAAAGAAACGGTAAAAGACGCCGTCAAAGTCAGCCTGGAGCTTTTCAAAATCATGGTCCCCATCATCGTGGCCATAAAGGTTCTCAAGGAGCTAGGCCTTATTGATTACCTGGCGGTACCTCTAACCCCGATTATGGAACTGGTCGGTCTGCCGAGCCAGACCGGACTGGTCTGGGCCGCTTCCATAGCAAATGGATTATATTCCGGTATTCTGGTATATACGGCCTTAATTCCCGACATGCCGACCATCTCCGTGGCCCAGATAACCGTCTTGGCCACCATCCTCCTGATTGCTCACAACATTCCGGTGGAAGTCAGAATAACCCAACAATGCGGCGTGGGGATATGGAGCCAGCTGGTGCTGCGCTTCGGGGGAGCTTTGATTTGCGGGGTCATGTTGCACCTGATCTTTTCCCGCTGGAATCTTTTGAGTGAACCCGCGGTGATCCTTTGGCAAGTCAAAGCCCCGGCCGATCCCTCCTGGCTGACTTGGGCCATGGGGGAAGGGCGCAATTTACTATCCATTTTTGTTATTATTTTTATCTTGATGACCGTGATGCGTCTTTTGAACTATTTTCATATCACGGATTTATTCAATCGATTGCTTCAACCTATACTCCGCTTGATGGGTATCGGGAAGGAAGCCGCCACCATAACAATTATCGGCTTGACCATGGGCATAGCTTATGGCGGGGGGCTGATCATTCACGAAGCCCATCGCGGAAAAATGAAACAGCATGATATTTTCGCGGCGGTCAGTTTGATGGGTTTGTCTCATGCCCTGATCGAAGATTCACTATTGATGAGTTTATTGGGCGCCAGCCTTTATGGAATACTCTTCGCCCGGCTGCTGTTCTCCTTGGTGGTTGTGGCCGGATTGACCCGGTTCGTCGCCCGGTTGGGGAATCGAGGAGGCTGACCGCATCGATCATCAATAATTGAGAAATATGTTGAATTTTTCCATCATATAATAAGGGTGATAAGATTTTTTAGCCTGCCGCAAACCTTCGACTCCCAGGTCCTGTTCCCGATTGATGTATTTATAACCAGACCAAAAATACTGACAAAAATACTGGTTCACGAATGAATACAAGCCACGAATCTCCGGATTGGCTTTTTCCGCGTGGATAACGACCGTCTCCGGGTTCAGAGGCTCGCCCAGGGTAAACGCTTCGATTTTATTATCAATGAGCACCGCCAGGCCTCGGAAGTTCAATTCCTTGAAATATTGAAGCGCTTCAATAATGGCCTCATTCTCTCCAGCCAGTCGGGAATCCCCCTGACAATCCCGACGCAGGCACCATTCTTCTTGCATTTCCAGGACTTGAGTCACAAGGCCTTCATCAAGTTCCAGGCAGTCACATGAATAATTTTTTAAAAAATAGTTTAAGTGGTTCCTTTTCTGATGAAGATGCCGCCCGGACAAATTGATCAGATCCTCAGTCAAATAGACATAATCACTCTGATTCGGGTCAGCTTCCACCCGGTAGCGCTGCAAATCGATCCAACGTTCAATGAATTCACGCTCCACCCGGCTGAGGCGTGTCGGGGATCCGGTTTCCAGTTGGTGATCAAAAAGAAATTCCAAGGCTCTGGTTTTATCTCCGGGACCGATTGGAGCCAAACTAAATGCCGGCGCATCAAACGGAGTACAGATGATCACAAGAGACTCATCCACCACACGCCAGACCGGCCGATAATAATGTCGCCACATGAATAGATTGGTAAAGGTCAGTTCGGAAATTCGCGGCGGATCACGGCGTAAGTAACCGATGATAACGTCCCGGTCTTCAATTTCCAAAGGTTTGAATTCTTCTAAGGTTGACCGATGATCGGTCTCGACATGATCTAAGGGGAGGGGAGTCATGATATCAAGCTCACATCAGGTAATAATCGGAAAATTGGGTTATTGAAGCCCCCGCGGCAAGTTGCGGGGAATACGCTCGCTTGCATGTTCAATTTAGGGGTGACTTATCTTTGGTATCCCGGATAGTGTTTAGCTTATCCAAAATGCTGGTTCCATCATGGAGATCGCCGGAAATATCCGTTTCCATGGGTGCCGGTTGCTTGACGGCTCCGGGAATTGATGGGGATTGAGGGGCCTCCTTTTGAGTGGATGCGGAGTCTTGGTTGGCGAAGGAGGCCGGTAAGCCGGTCGTGTGTCGCTTTTCCGGCCAATATTCCAACTGAGGCCCCAGATAAAGGCCTTTTTGGAAAAATCCGGATTTGCTGCCGCCGTTGGGTAAAGTCAAAACACCTTGGCCATGGAAGAGACCATCTTGAAAACTGCCTTCGTACCACATCCCGTAAGAGTAAAAAATATAAGTTCCCTCTCCATTTTGGCAATCGCCCCTGATGCAGGCCGACTCTCCGGCGTGGATGACGGGTGCGAATCCGCTCGTGATCATGATCAGACCGCAGATGGCTATAATTCCAAAGCGCCACCGTCTATTTAAGCTTGACCATCCGTGATGTGCCGTCATTTTTAGCCTCCATGCCGTCATCATATCAAAAAAGAGCAACATTGGTCAAATTTGCTGGTGGCGCCGCGCAACTTTCATAATCCAAATGGAAAAAACGCCCTTTGGTTGAAAAAAAAATCCGGCAATGATATTCTATCGATCATGGATGATCTAAATTGACACAATGGGTTACAAAGGAGCCACCATGAGCAAAAAAGTTTTTTTATATGCGTTAAGTACCTGTGGTCATTGCCGGCGGACCAAACAATTTCTTAATGAAAAAAACGTGGAATACGACTATATCGATGTGGATTCCTGCGCAGCGGAAAATCGCTCCAAAGTCTTGGATGAAGTAAAAAAGTATAATCCACGTTGCACTTTTCCCACGATTCTTATTGGAGATCAGGTCATAGTCGGATTTAAGGAAGACGAAATACTTCAAGCCTTGAGTCAATCATGACCGCGGACGAATTATATGCAACCCTGAAGAAACTTCAGGAACCCAAAGGCTATTTTTTTAACCATGATACGGAGTTGGTCAGGGATTTGCTCGAGGCCCTCCTGATCAACAAGGACAGATACGGTTATATGGCTTGTCCTTGCCGCCTGGCCTCCGGCGACAGAGCCAATGACCGGGATATTGTCTGTCCTTGCGTGTATCGAGACCCGGATGTGGCGGAATACGGATCTTGTTTCTGCGGATTATATGTTTCCGCCGCCTGGAATCAAGATCGCCGGCCGTTCAGCTATGTCCCCGACCGGCGGCCACCGGAAAAGGTGATTTAACCTATTGCCTGACAACAATTCGCTCGGGTAACCATAACGGCTTGACAGATAAATGATGGGGGAGAAATAATCGGTGTCGTCCCTGGTTGGCGGAAAACTTCTCCGCCAACAACGCGTCCCTCCTCGGTAATCATTGACTTTACAGCCTTTCTCCAGTATTCTGATGTATAGATTCCGGCGTTATCCCGCGGGCAAGGTAGATCACAGCCCATTTACTGTAGGTCCACCGGCGATATTCCGCCAGTCCCGAATGGTTCCGGAGATGGAGATAGTGGTGGGCGATCTGTTACGCCTGTATTGAGATACAAACATTTTCAGCGTCAGGGAGGATGGACATAATGGGCCTTTGGAATAAATTAAAAGGTGAACTTGTCGACATCATCGAATGGTTAGACAATACCAGGGACACGCTTGTCTATCGATTTGAACGTTATGATAATGAGATCAAGTATGGAGCTCAACTGATCGTCCGAGAAGGCCAGGCCGCGGTTTTTGTCAACGAAGGGGCGTTATGTGATGTATTTTATCCCGGGACCCACACTCTGGTAACTCAGAACTTACCTATTCTTAGCACTCTTCGCGGCTGGAAACATGGCTTTAGCAGTCCATTTAAAGCCGAAGTGTATTTTTTCAACACCCGACAATTTACTAATCAAAAATGGGGAACTCCGGGGCCTTGCACCATGCGTGACGCCGATTTCGGTATCGTGCGAGTCACGGCTTTCGGCACCTATGCCATGCGGATCACTGACCCGGCCTTGTTTCTTCGAGAAGTGGTCGGTACGGAAGGCCGGTCCACCACGGATGATGTCCAGGCTCATCTTCGCGGTAAATTCGGGGTCCTTATCAAGGAAGCCATGCCGGAGATGGGTATTCCCATAATCGATTTGGAAGGCAAAGTCCGGATTCTTGGCGAAAAATTACGCGACCGCGTGGGCTTGGACTTCCTTAAACTTGGTTTGGAAGTTACCGATGTTCAAGTCCAGGACATCGGCCTGCCTGAAGAAGTGGAAAAAGCCATTGACAAGGGTGGAGCCATGCGGGCCATTGGAAACCTCGGCGCTTATGCTCAATACGAAGCGGCCAGTTCCATCCGGGACGTTGCCCAAAACCCCGGGGCCGGCGGTCTTGCCGGCGCGGCCATGGGCATGGGCATGGGCGTGGCCATGGCCGGCCAGATGGCCGGAGTCATGGGCCAGCAACAAGCATATCAGCAGCCGTACCAAGCACCTGGTCCCGCAACCCCCGCCGGCCCCCCGCCGATTCCTCAGCCGGTTCAGTTTTTTGTGGCTGTAGGAGGTCAGCAGGCTGGTCCTTTTGATTTGAATGCTCTTCGACAACAAGCCATGACCGGACAGTTCACGCGAGATTCCCTGGTTTGGAAACAAGGTCTGGCCAACTGGACTCCGGCGGGACAGGTTCCGGACCTTGCCGGCTTGTTCGGCCAAGCGCCGCCGCCGCTTCCACCCATACCCCCATCGGCTTGAGCGGACGAAGACCGGATAATCCCGATCATAACGACTCTAAGTGGCGAAATGACGTTTGAGATGGACGGAAGAGGGGATGCGCGCGACCTTGATACAGGCTCCGCGATATTGAAGCTCCCCGCGGCAAGCGACAAGGAATCTTTTACATGTCGGGAACGAACGCGTTTAATTTTTCTGCGCGCTAACTCCGCGGCAAGCTGCGGGGAACACGCTCGCCTGCATGTTCAACATCATTTTTAAAGCAATATATTACGCGCGGAAAAGATTTGATGGCAACTGAACCGAGCATAAAAAAATCCACGGCCGCCTTGATCACGGTGGCGGCCTTCATCCTTGGCGTGGTCACCGGCCTGTTCATAGCCGCCTACAAAGGACCGCCTCCAGGGCTGACCGCGGGCTCCATGCCCCCCAAAGGCCCCATGGCCTCCAACAGCCAAACCAATCTCGACGAAAATCCGGTCCAAATGGCCGAAGTCCAATCACAGCTGACGGCGCTGAAAGAAAAAATCAAGGCCAATCCCGCTCAGGTGGAATTGTATGTCGAAGCCGGCAACCTGCTCTTCGATCACAATCTACATGAACAGGCAATCACTTATTATGAACAGGCCCTGGAAATCGGCGGAGAAAATCCCGATATCCTGACCGATGCCGGTATCAGCTACCGGCATCTCGGAAAATCACAGAAAGCAGTCGATTTTTTTCGTCGCGCCCGCAAGGCCAACTCCAAACATGAAAATTCCGCCCTCAACCTGGGCATTGTTCTGTTTCATGATCTAAAAGACAATAAAGCGGCTTTAGAAGCCTGGCGGGATTATCTGGCCCTGAATCCTCAAGGACAAAGGGCCGATATGATCCGCCGGGTCGTGAAACAGATAGAAGAAGAGCAGAAAACCAAATAAATTGCCAATTGGCTGATGAAATGATAGTTACGAAAGTATGATTATTTACGATCTCAAATGTATCCAAGGCCACGCTTATGAAGGCTGGTTCGATAACGCGGATGCATTCCAGGAACAGCAGGAGAAAGGCCTGATTACCTGCCCTGTTTGCGGCACTTCTGATGTGGATCGCAAACCGTCCACTTTTGGTATTTCCAGGCAACGTCACCGGGAAGCGCCGGAAGCCCCGTCGCCAAACCATATAACCCAATTGATAGAATACATTAAGAACAATTTTGAAGATGTGGGACCGACGTTTGCCCGAGAAGCCCTGAAAATGCACTATGGGGTGACGGAACATCGCAACATCCGCGGGGTCAGCTCAACTCAGGAAGAAGAACTCCTACGCCAGGAAGGGGTTAAATTTTTTAAAATTCCCGCTGAACCTCCGCCATCTTCCGATGAAGATTAATCGCCTGTATTAATCCCGCGGCTCCGGATCACGCGTCAATTTCCGGCTATTGAGGCGCTGAAGCGGAAAACGGCGTTTAATTTCCGGCTTGTCCACCTGACAACCAGCTATTGCGTCGGAAGGGATAGGCGAGCAGATGTTCGTTTCCCCAGCCTCGTTATATTGTCAATTTTTACCTAATCCACGTGAGGAATTTTGTGGCTCTTTCCTTTGAACAAGGTCCCATCAGACCACCCAGTGAAGCACAAAGCCTGTTGTTACGCTTTACCAGAAACTGCAGCTGGAATAACTGTCTGTTCTGCCCGGTGTACAAAGGCCGACGTTTTTCCCGTAGAACCGTGACCGAGGTCAAGGACGATATCCGGGTCGTGGCCGAAATCATCAACGAGGTCCGAGCAATGTCTTCGACCCTCGGCTGGTCCGGACAAGTGACGCCGCAGGTGGCCAATTACTATTATCGTCAAGACTGCTCCACGAGTTTTCTTAACGTAGTCGCTTGGTTGTATTTTCAAACCGGAGCTGTTTTTCTCCAGGATGCCAATAATTTGATCATCAAAACCGACGACTTGGTCGCGATGCTGGAATATCTTTTCCAGATGATTCCCGGAATCACCCGGGTTACGAGTTATGCCCGGGCCCAGACGGCCGCTCGTAAATCAGCCGAAGAGCTCCAGGCCATTCATGCCGCTGGTCTCAATCGCATTCATGTGGGTATGGAATCAGGCAGTGATCAAGTTCTCAAGTTTATGAAAAAAGGGGTAACCGCCGCCGCGCAGATCCATGGGGGCCAAAAGATAAAAGCCGCGGGCATGGAACTATCTGAATATTACATGCCGGGTTTGGGAGGCAGAATAATGTGGCGTGAGCACGCCACGGAGTCCGCCAAGGTGCTCAACCAGATCAACCCCGACTATATCCGTCTGAGAACTCTGCGGATTCCGGATCGTACCAATTTGTTTTCCGAAGTCCGGGACGGTCGCTTTCAACCGCAGACGGACGATGAAGTAGTGGAAGAAATCAGACTTTTTATTGAGCAGCTGGATGGGATCGGCAGTTTTGTCGGTTCCGACCATATCATGAATCTTTTACAGGATGTCGAAGGGTATCTGCCCGGCGATAAAGATTTGATGCTCCAAAAAATTGATCGTTATTTATCTTTAAACCAAAGAGACAGGTTGCATTATCGTGTGGGACGCCGCATGGGTGTTTATCAGGGCGTCGCGGATATGACTAACTCTGATTTGTTTCGTAAAGTGGAAACAACCCTTGTCTCCCTGGAGCGACGATCCGACGTGGAAAATATTCTCAATGATATGGCTGATAAAATGATTTAACGGTTTCTGTTGAACATGCCAGCTCGCTAACCCCGCAGCCTGCTGCGGGGTTAGCGAGCAAAAAATTAAAATGCGTTCGTTCCTCACATGTCGAAGATTCCTCGCCGTTTGCGGCGAGGAGTTTCAACATGCCAGCGAGCGCATTCCCCGTAGCCTGCTGCGGGGAACTTCAATGAGTTACCTAGCTCATGATACGGTCACGAGGTGAGCAGTGGAAGTACGGGAAAAAGATGTCGCGGTTGATATTAAAGAGTTACAAAAAAAATATAATGTAGCACATAAGAATCTTCGCCGCGCCGAAATTCTCTCGAAGGAGGTTCAAGACTCATATGGACAGTTGGTCGCCACCTTGGCCGTCTTGGCCATGGATGACCATCCGCCGCGATTGAACTCCGAACTGGAAAGTCTCAAGCAAATTTTACCCACTCATCCCTCCGCCGAAAAAATCGGCGAAATTACCAATAATTTAAAAAAATTCGTGATCATTTCCGAAAGTAAAGGGAAATCAGCCGAACCCGCGCCTCAAGGCCGCCCTGAAGGTCTGGAGGAAAATCTCAAGGATATTCTCGTCCAGATCATCCGCCACATCGCCAGCCTGGAAATGGACTCCATCGAAAAAAAGGCTCAAGCTCTGATCAAGACCATACAGACGGAATTTAATCAAAGTAACTGGCATTTATATGTTGAAGAGACCCAAGAGCTCGTTTTCCGGCTAAAAAAGGCCGTCTTGGAATCCCGTCAGCAACTGGCCGACTTAACGCAGGAAATTTTTCGGAGCCTGGAAGACACCGAAAATGATTTTCTGGAGACTCTGGACACGGAAACTCAGCACTTAACCAGCACCAGGGAAAGTTTTGATCGTCAAGTGGCCGGTGATATCAAGGCCATTGAACTGTCCTTCGACATCGAAGGCGCCACTATCACGCAAATCCGGACAAAAGTTTTTGAAAAAATCACTTCAATCCGCCAGAAACTATTGAAAAAACGCGAGGAAGACGCGGCGCGTCTCAAGCAAATGGCCGCCGAAAAAGCCGGCGTGGAAAGGCGTCTGGCGGATATCCATCAGCGGTATCAAGATTTTTCGCAAAAAAGCCAGGAAATGCTGGCCGAAATGGAAAAATTCCGACAAGCTTCCCAGAGCGACGGGTTGACCAATATTTATAATCGGCGAGCCTATGATCTGCAGATAGCCAAGGCCCTGGAAGAATTAAAAAATGGGCATTTGGCCCGTTTTGCCTTGATTATCTTCGATGTGGATCACTTCAAGGAATTCAATACCAATTACGGTCACCGGGCCGGCGACTTGGTTTTGAAACATGTCGCCCGGTTCGCCGGCCAGAATTTACGCCAAGGTGATTTTTTAGCCAGGTATGGTGGTGATGAATTTATCATCATACTGCCGGAGGCCGATCTGAGCATCGGAGCCAAAATTTCGGAAAAAATAAGTACGGTTGTCAAATCCGTGGAGTTCAAAATCTACAAGGATCAAGATTTGACCGTCAGCATCGGACTGAGTATGGGCGTTAGTCAAGGGCGGACGAATGATGATGCCGGATCGATTTTTAGCCGGGCGGATCAAGCCTTGTATCGAGCCAAGGATTTAGGCCGGAATCGGGTGTGTACCGAAGCGGACATAAAAAAATGAAAAACCGTCGGTCCGCATATTTGACCTATGAGTATCAAACTGTGGCTGCGTGGAAATGAATTCGGGCGGCCTATTTTCGCGCTTATAATTGTCCGATAAGATATATTATGTAAACTAAACCAAGCGGGCAAACCATGTTCCCAGTTCCCAGCCCGGCAGACCCCAGTCCAAGGCCTTGTCGCCGACGGAGCCCCAAAATCCTCTCCAGCCGACTCTTCAGGAATTTCTCGCGGTTTATTGATTATCCGGGGCCTTGACCAGTTTAATCAAAGTTATCTCCGGAGTGGTTCCCACCCGGACCGGAGGTCCCCAGGTTCCGGTGCCCGCCGATACATACAGCCGGCTTTTTTGGCCCAGATCGAACATGCCGTGGAGATACGGAAAAAACAATTTAACTACATGTCCAAACGGCCACAATTGTCCGTTGTGAGTATGCCCGGAAAGCATCAATTGAAATCGACCAACCGCTCGCGGGTCCGGTTGGGGGCGATGTTTTAGAATCAACACCGGGCCTTGGTCCGGCAACCGATCCAATAAGACCATTTCCGATGATTGAGCACCGCCATCCGGATCATCAATCCCGATCAGCGTCCCTAAACCGGCCACCGGTCTAACCCGGTTTTTGAGCAGTTCAAATCCGGCCGCCTGGTGAAATTGTTGGGAAATATCCCAACCGGCGGCGTGGTTGGCGTAGATTTCATGGTTGCCGTTCACGGCAAATTTACCCAAAGGTGGTTTTATCTTGGCTAATTTGGCGGCCAGTTCCTCCCACGGATCCAAATGAAAACCGGTTTCAATCAGATCACCGGCGGAAATGAGCAGATCAAATTGAAGGTTGTTTAAAATAGTTAATATCCGATTAAGGCGTGATTCCGACTCGACGGAATGTAAATGGACATCGCTGATAACGGCTATGTTTATTTTACCGGGCGCGGCCGGCAAACGCTCCATTTCCACCGTTATTTCTTTCACCTGTATTTCGCGGGCTTGAATGGTTCCCCATAAACAAATCAAGACGCCGATACTGAGAATGCCCCAGGCGACAGGTCGTACTGCTCCTCCGCCCCCGATTAATTTGATGAACAAGAGTACGAGAGCGCCGAGGAACAGATAAAAGATGAGGCCGAACCACCAGAAGGTGACCGCAGCCCAAACACCGGTTCTCTCGCCGGTGACATTGGAAAGGGCTGGTGATAAAATCATGATAATAAACCATATTTTAAAAGCATTTATTAATGTAATGGGTAAACTGAGCGCGGAGATGAGCCTGGAAAAAACCAGCCAATTCATCAAGGCATACAACACTGTGAAAATCGTATAGAAAACAATGACACCCAACATGATGGCCACCAAACCATACGGACGAAATCATCATTCCGCCCGTAAAATTAGAAGGATTATTCCAAATTGATAAAGGTTTGATTCGTTCCGGGCCGATCCGCTCATCCCCGGAACTCTCACCCCCGTCCTAGTTGATCTTCCACTTATTCTGATCAGTAGCGCGCATCATGGCTTTATATCATGGTTTAGTCGGAATACGGTATATCGGTTTTCAAGATCGGCCATAAGGAGATTCTGAGCCCGCGGACCATAATTATTAATTTTAAATTTGACATGACTTGAAGAGGCGCGTAAATAATCTAATTAACTTTATCGTTTAAGCGATCATTGCCCTTCATGATAAATCATTTTGCATTTTCCCGAGAGATCGACGTCAACCAAGGCGTCGCTTCATGTGTATCTTCGCCAAATCTACAAGATGAATCGTCAATTTTCTTGGAGGGAAAAAAACGATCGATCCGTCCCTGACTAGGACGCCAATACAACCGCCTCAGGAGGTTTGCATGAGCAAGATCAGTTACCAAGGCCGTCTCGATCCACAAATGGACGCCGCCCTGTTGAAACAAGCGGAGTTGACGCAGAGCGTCAACGCGGCCGCCCAATCATCCCTGGACGACATCAGAAAAAACTACAACCAGGAACGCCGCTATTGGAATGAAGACGCGCCGGAATTATCCTTGATTCAGGGGGAAATTTTTCCTGGTCCCCATGGCGAAATCCCGGTCCGTTGTTACTATCCGGTAGCTACCCGTCCCCTGCCCGCCTTGGTGTATGTCCATGGCGGCGGCTGGGTCGTGGGTAATCTGGATACGCACGATAAAATTATGCGCTTACTGGCGTTACACTCCAAGATGGCCGTAGTCGGGGTTGATTATCGGCTTTCTCCTGAACACCGATTTCCGATCGCCTTGGAAGAAACCATCGCCGTAGTGAAATACCTGAGTGAATTTGGGGAAAAACTGGGAATAGATTCCAGCAGATTAGCCATCGGCGGTGATTCCGCCGGGGCGAATCTTTCCATAGCGGCCGCTCTTCAACTTCGGAACCTGGGTCACCGCGACCTAGTAAAACTGCTTCTTCTCTATTACGGGATGTATGGTCTGCGCGATTCCTGTTCCCGGCGTCTCTTTGGCGGCCTCGAAGATGGGATGAGCGATGAAGATTTGGCCTTATACCTCAAGGCCTATATCCGCGGCCCGGAAGACATGGAAGACATCCGCTTCAATGTCCTAAACGCCGACTTGCAAGGCGCGCCCCCATGTTTTATCGGTGCGGCGGAATATGATCCCTTGATTGACGATAGCCGAACCTTGAAAGCTATGCTGGATGAGGTCGGAGTCCAAAACGAACTGGCTATCTACCCGGGGGTGTTACATGGTTTTTTGCATCATAGCCGAATAGTCGATAAAGCTGCTCAAGCGCTCATCGACGGCGCGGCGGCTTTGAAACGTGTTTTTTCGTCTTGATTATATTTAATTCAGTGGGTTAAAACGGATGTAGGGGAAGCGCCATCCAGAAGTTTATTCCGGATGGCGCCGTTTTTTAATTAGTTAATGCCTTTTAACCATTCCTTGACTAAATCGGGATGGCTTTCCACCCATTTTTGGGCAGCTTCTTCAAAGGATACTTTGGGTTTGTCGGGAAGATCGGTTACCGCGTTGATAAGTTTATCGACTTCACTGATCGCGATATGCCAGTTCTTGAAGAACTGATAAGCCTTGGGCAAGCGATCCTTCAGTTTGGCGGCGATGCCGACCCAAACATCACTGGGTTCGAGACCACAGGTGATTTTGCTCTGTTCGGGATGCTTTTCCACATAGACCCATTTGTCTTTCGCAAAGGGAGGTTCTTCGATCATGACCAGGTCGTATTGAGTAAAAAGCCATTCCGGTTCCCAATAATAGAAAATTATAGGCTGTTTCTTTTTATAGGCATCCTTCAACGTGGCTAACCAGGCAAATTGTTCCACACCGACAGGGTTGAAATCCAGGCCGTAATCCCGAATTCTGATTCTGTGGATTTCATTGGCTTTCCAACTAGCGGGACCAACCCACAATTCGCCTTTGCCGTCCCCGTTGATGTCGAATAGTTTTTCCTTGCCCTTCAAGTCGGCGATAGTTTTAATCCCATATTTTTCTTGGACGTATTTGGGAATGAACCATCCTTGGGGTGCTTTAGGATAGCTTAAAACGAGTTCCGCAACCTTTTTTTCCTTGGCGTATTTATTCATGCCATCGATTTCGGCGGTTTCCCAAATATCAGAAAAAATATCCACATCGCCTTTTTCTATGCCGGCCCAAGTCGCGGCGCCGTTAAGTTGGGTGATTTTAGCCGGGATATTCAACTTTTTTTCCAGGACGTATTTCATGACATGACAAATAACCGTGGAGCCGGTCCAGTTCTGTTCGGAAATAACTACGTCATTTCGTTCCGCAAATGCCGGGGTGAAACAAAAAATTGTCAAAACCAATGTGGCGATCAGGACAAGTCGCCATTTTCCGCTCTGCATCGAGTTGCCTCCCTTTTCGAAGAGTTTTAATAACACAACCTTTTAACGAGCCATTACCAAAAAAATATATCAGTATCCGTTGTTTTATCCGCCCCCTTTCATTTTAGGATCAGGCGCAATCCATAACTGTCGGTTGCATGTCGGACTAACACTGGGTGTTGCTTACTTTCTTGGTTGCGGAAAATTACTTCGAAAACATGAAGCCGGGAGAGAGGGTGACAGAAGATTGAGTCATAATAGCAGCCGTTTGTTTTAGATAAGGTTTTTAGTTTTGGCTGCCGCCCTCTCCGTCAACTAAAACGTTTAAGTACATTAACCGAATTTTTTTCTGTTGTCAAGGCGAATATTTACTGAAATATTAGCTATACCATCATCATCGTGACAATTATCAGTTAAGCGATATAGTCGGACATTTTTTTAAACGTGAAAAAAATTACTAGTCAGCAATGAAGAAAATACCTATCTCGTATGATGGGTCAGGTTAACTCCAGCAGTGGACCGGGGCATTCCTGGGCGGCGGTAGTGATCGTAAACCGGGGCGAGAATGCGGCAAAGGCCGAACGGATCGTTTCTAAAGCCAAATCCGGGTGATTATTGGTTTCGCTCAGGTGGGCCAGGACAACATGCTCCAGCCTGGAATGGTTGATGGCCGCCAGCAATTCCGCGGAATCAAAATTGGATAAATGACCATGACGGCTTCTGACCCGCTGCTTCAAGTCCCAGGGATAAGGACCATTCATCAGCATTTCTGGATCGTGATTGGCTTCCAGAATCAAAGCCCGGCATCCGGATAGCCGTTGTCTGACCAATCCGGTGGCCACTCCCAAATCTGTCGCTAAACCCAACTGCTTTATGCCGTCATGAATAAAAACGAATCCCATCGGCTCGGCGCTGTCATGAGAAATGGCAAAGGTTTGGATGGTGATAAACCCGATATTCAGGTCCGCGCCGGTCTGCAGTTGCCGGGTCTCCACTTTGGCGAGCAAGCCTTGAACTTGTTTTAAGGTGGCGGCGTTGAGATAAACCGGTAAATGAAGCGCCCGGGCCAAGACTCCCACACCTTGAATGTGATCGCGGTGTTCGTGGCTGACAATTATGGCTTGCAGTCGATCGGATTCCAAGCCGGCTAAGGTCAAGCGGCGTCGCAGTTCTTTTCCGGTCAAACCACAATCGATGAGTATCGCCCGGCCACCGGCTTCCAGCCAAATCGCATTACCTTTGCTGCCGCTGGCCAGAACGCAAAAACGCATGGCCGGTTCTTCACCGGTCACGATAAAAGGTCTCCCGGAAAGTCTTGCTCATCGACGGGGCCCAAAATAGTCAAGGCCAATTTTTCCGGTTGAAGGTATTCATTGGCCAGGGAAATCACCTGGTCCGCCGTGACATGATTGATCGTGGCCAAGACCTCGTCGAATTCGATGTTGCGCCGGTAGGTCAGCTCATTTTTAGCCAGGCGGGTCATCCGGTTATCGACGCTTTCCGATCCCAGGATGATGCTGCCTTTCAGATGTTCCTGAGCGGCTTTCAATTCCGATCCGGAAAGTTCGCCGTTGCGAAATTTGGTCAATTCCGCCAGTATCAATTCGACGGTTTCCACGGCCTGTTTAGGCTCGACTCCGGCATAGACGCCCAAGACTCCCGTATTCAAATAGGCGGAAAAAAAAGAAAAAACGGAATAGGCCAGTCCACGTTTTTCACGGATCTCCTGAAAAAGCCGGGAACTCATATTCCCGCCCAATAAGACATTCAACAGCGCCGCCGTGTATCTCTTGGGGTCCATGACATCCGGGAATTCCGCTCCTAAACACAAATGGACCTGTTCCAGTTTTTTGCTGTAGACTTTTACTCCGGTGGCGGCTTTCGGCCGAAGTGATTCTTCCGGGGCAGCGTCGCCGGGAAGCTTGGTGAACGCCGGGGCCACTAGGTCAACAACCTCTTGGTGGTGAATATCTCCAGCTGCGGAGATGACTATTCGGGGCGGCAGATAGGTCCGGGCCAAATAGCGTCTAATGTCTTGGGGGCCAATGGCGGCTACGGATTCCATCGTCCCCATAACCGGCCGGCCCAGGGGATCGTCCGGCCACATCTGTTGGGCAAACAACACATGAACCAGTTCGTCCGGCGTATCTTCAACCATGTGTATTTCCTGAAGGATGACTTGGAGCTCTTTTTCTAAATCATCTTCGGCGAAACGCGAGTGGAGGAAGATATCCGTCAAGAGATCAGCCACCAAGGGTAAGTGATCGCTCATGACCTTGGCGTGAAAACAGGTGAACTCCTTGCTGGTGAAAGCATTGGACATACCGCCGATCTGGTCGATTTCCTTGGCGATCTCCAAAGCGGACCGTCGGGCCGTCCCCTTAAAAATCATGTGTTCTAAAAGATGCGATATCCCCTCTTCTCCGGAAAGCTCATCCCTGGAGCCCACATTGACCCAAACGCCCAAGGAAGCGGATTTGACATGGTCGATTCTTTCCGTGACGATACGTAGTCGGTTTTCCAAGTCGGTTTTTTGATACACTATTTTATCCTTTTGACTGGTTGCTTGGCTCTGAGAATGTGACAGTTTTAACTGCCGGCAATTCAGTCCGTCATGGATCCCTGGTTTGGATCAGGGATCAACTTCTGATGAAGAGAAGGGATAAAATCATGGGCCTGATTCCAGATTTTCGAGTCATCAAAGCTTCATTTTATCGTCTAGTTGGCGGTGGGATATCAACTTAAACTAATAAACTTGGAGGGGTACCTCCAAGTCTAAAGGCTAAATGGTTTCCTTACGGGTATGGCCTGGTGGCTTGGCCATCCCCGAGGAGCTTATTATTTCTGAGCGCCGGCGTCCTGGTCTTCCATGGCCGCCTTGCGGGAAAGACGAATTTTTCCTTGTTTATCTATTCCCAGCACTTTAACTAGGATTTCATCGCCTTCGGAGACCACATCGGTGACCCTTTGGACTCGTTCATGGCTAAGTTGGGAAATGTGCACCAAACCGTCGGTGCCGGGCAAAATTTCCACAAAAGCTCCAAAGTCCATGATCTTGACCACTCTGCCGTGGTAGATCTGATCGACTTCCGCTTCTTGCGTCAGCCGGCGGATGGCTTTGACCGCGGCCTCGGCTCTTTCTCCGTTAGGGGCATAAATGGTAACTTTACCTGAGTCATCAACTTCGAGTTTGGTTTCGGTTTCAGTCTGAATGCTTTTGATGATCTTTCCGCCAGGTCCGATGACATCCTTGATTTTCTCGGGATTGATATGGATCACGGTCATTTTCGGAGCAAAAATCGACACTTCGGAGCGAGGTTTATCTATGGCTTTATCCATTTGCTCCAAAATGTGCAATCGGCCTTCTTTGGCTTGTTGAAGAGCCCGGGCCATTATCTGGCGGGTCACGCCCTTGATTTTGATGTCCATCTGAACGGCGGTCACGCCTTGGCGGGAGCCGGTGACTTTAAAATCCATATCGCCCAAGTGGTCTTCATCACCCAGGATATCAGTCAGGACCTCGACCTGGTCGCCTTCGACGATCAGTCCCATGGCCACGCCGGCGACCGGGGCCTTGAGAGGAACGCCTGCATCCATCAGCGATAATGTTCCGGCACAGACGGTGGCCATGGAAGAGGAGCCGTTGGATTCCAAGATTTCCGAAACCACCCGGATAGTGTAGGGAAAAGTATCCAAGGAAGGGATCATGGGTTTGATGGCTCGTTCGGCCAAAGCGCCATGACCTATCTCTCGGCGACCAGGAGCGCGAAGTTGCTTGACTTCTCCCACGCAAAAGGGTGGGAAGTTATAATGAAGCATGAAATTTTTGGTCGACTCGCCGATAACCGAGTCCAATCTCTGGTCGTCCATGCTGGTCCCGAGGGTCGTTATTCCCAATGATTGCGTCTCACCGCGAGTGAATAAGGCGCTGCCATGAACACGAGGTAACACGGTTACTTGGCAAGCTATCGGGCGAACATCGGAAAATCCGCGACCGTCTATGCGCCGTTTGTCATTCAGGATCATGCCGCGCAAGATTTCCCGTTCCATTTCATGGAAAGCGATGATGACATCGCTCTGGCCTTCCGGGTATTCCTCACGGAATTCGGCGATGGCTTTGGCCCGAACTTCATCCAACTGGTTGTGTCGCATGACTTTGGCGGGAAGAGTGACGGCTTCCCGAGTGGCAGTCAGATATTTTTCTTTAACCAAAGAGATTAAGGCTTCATTGCAACTAGCCGCCGGTAATGGTCTTTTTGGTTTGCCCAAGGCGGCTTTTAGTTCTTCTTGCATGTCCAATATGGGTTGAATCGCGGCGTGAGCCATGAAAATGGCTTCTAATAGTTCGTCCTCGGAGGCTTCATTCGCCCCACCTTCCACCATGACCACCGCTTCTCGACTACCGGCCACAATAATGTTCATATCCGCGGCTTCAATTTGCATCTGCGTAGGGTTGACAATCAGATTTCCGTCAACTCTGACGACTTTCGTGCCGGCAATTGGTCCATTAAACGGGATATCGGATATTTCCAAAGCCGCTGAAGCCCCGATCATGGACAAGATATCGGGATCGTATTTTTCATCCACGGATAAAACCGTGGCGATGACTTGGGTCTCATAGTTCCAGGTTTTGGAAAACAATGGCCGGCAGGGTCGGTCTATGAACCGAGACGTCAGGGTTTCTTTTTCCGAAGGGCGGCCGACTTCTCGCCGGAAAAAATTACCGGGAATGCGCCCCACGGCATAGAAACGTTCCTGGTATTCCACGGTCAAGGGAACAAAATCTATCCCTTCCCTTTGTTCATTGGAACCAACCGCGGTTACCAGGATAATTGTATCACCACAGCGAACCATCACCGCTCCGCCGGCCTGTCGCGCAAGATGGCCGGCCTCGAGACTGATGATCGCCTCGCCTATACTTCTTTCTACTTTCACTTTTAACTCCTTGAACTACCTGAGGTAGTTTACTTACGAATACCCAGGCGCTCAATCAGCTCTTTATACTTGCCCACGTCTTTACGACGCAGATAATTGAGCAACCGACGGCGTTGACCTACCAATTTCAACAGCCCGCGCCGGGAGTGGTGGTCTTTTTTGTGAATTTTAAAATGATCGGTCAGATTGGTAATCCGTTCCGTCAGTAACGCAATTTGAACTTCAGGCGAACCAGTGTCACCTTCGTGAATCTGGTAACCGCCGATCAGGTCTTTCTTCCTTTCCGGAGAAATAGACACTTCAATCATCCTCCCTATACAGAGTTTTTTTTTAATTTATCCCCAGGACGCGGACCGGTTTCAGATTACCATCCGGAGTCCCGGAGTTTGGGTTATATTCATAAACGGCTAAAAGACGGCCACTGTCCGTTTGGATCCGAACCAATCCGGCCTGATTCACCAGTTGATCCAGGCCGGGAATAAAAATTGGTCGGCCATTCGTCACCATTCCAGTCATGGTCGCGTCTACTTTCACTCCGGGGAGATAGGAAACCGCCTGGTCGATGGGAATTATCCTCGTCGACAGTTGACCAGCGTCGGCCATCTCCATGGCTTCCTCTAGAGGTAACGCCTGGCTGAGATCAAAAGGACCGGTAGCCAAACGACGCAAACCGGCTAAACAAGCGCCGGTCCCCAGCTGTCGGCCTATATCCGCGGCCAGACTCCGAATATAGGTTCCGGGCGAGACGATAGTTCGGATATCCACAAAAGGAATATCTACCTTAGTCACTTCTAAGTGGTGAATAATTACTGTCCGGAGTCGGGTTTGAACCTTTTCTCCTCGTCTGGCCAGGCGATATGCCGGCTGGCCGTTGATTTTTACCGCCGAATAAGCTGGAGGCATTTGATCAATCGTTCCTTGAAACTCTTGAATCACAGCCAAGATTTCTTCGACGGTCAATTCATGGGTTGGTCTTTTGCCCGTTATCCGGCCGGTAAAATCATCGGTGTCCGTGGTCATCCCCAATAGCAACCGACCTGAATAATCTTTAAAACCGGTTTGCAGAAAAGGCACTAATCTTGTGGCCAAGCCCAGGCATAAAACTAAAACTCCGGTGGCCATCGGATCAAGCGTCCCGGTATGCCCGATTCGGCGAACTCGAGTCGCCCGACGAATACGCCGGATCACATCGAAAGAAGTCATACCTGCCGGCTTGTCCACGACTAGGACTCCGCAGAATTCCTGGTCGGTCTTTCCGGTGATCATGCGTTTTCCTTTATTTTCGAGGTCGGCAAATAAGGAACGATCGCCATGATCAGTAAATTCTTGAGTTTGTCCACAGGTTCATCGACAATAAAGCCGGCGGCGTTGAAATGTCCGCCGCCGCCGAAGGCTTGAGCCAAGGCGGCAGCGTTGACTCGTCCCAGGGAGCGGAGGCTGACTTTGCAGGATTTTGGGCCAGTTTCCCGTACCAGAACAGCGAGTTCCACTCCTTTTACCCATCGGGGATACTCAACAAAACCATCGGTATCCGGGGCGGTTGTTTTAGTGGATTTCATCATCTCCAGGGTAATGGTCATGACCCCGACTTGGCCTTGATGAAAATATTCCATCCCAGATAATGTTTGACCGAGCAGGGACATCCGGGCCGGGGAGCGGTTGAAGTTGAGATGACGAAAGATATCCCATGGTTTGGCGCCGACGGCCACTAATTTCGCCACGACCTCAAGGGCGCCCGGCGTAGTGTTTTCATAGGAAAAAGATCCTGTATCAGTGGAAATGGCCACGAATAAGTTTACAGCGATGTCCTTGGTCACCGTCAGGCCCATCTCGTTCAGTAAATAAAAAATTAATTCTCCAGACGCGGACGCACGAGCATCGACCACGGCATGGGATGGAAAATCCTTATCCGCCAGGTGGTGGTCGATAACCGCGAGTATGGGCGCTGATCCGGCATGAAGAAAACGATCGCCGGCTCGGTGCAGTTCGTGACAGTCGATCAGAACAACGATTTGAAATTCGTCCAGCCGGCCTGGATCATTAGCTATATCGGAGAGTCCCGGCAAGAAGCCATATATTTCCGGAATCAATCCTTCGGAATACATAGTGACTTGCTTGCCGAGAGATTTTAATCCCTCTCCCAAGGCTAACATGGACCCTAAGGCATCTCCGTCAGGATATTCATGGGTCAAAAGTAAAAACCGGTCTGAGGAAAAGAATAGTTCGGCTGTGGCTTTGAGCTGATTCCGGACCTGTTCACGATGAATGGTCATCTTCTTCCTCTCCTGATGTCCGGCGTAGATCAGTTAGGAGGCGGTCCATATGCTGAGCGTATTCCAGGGAATTGTCGAATTCAAAAAATACTTCCGGGACAAATCTTAACTCCAGGTTTCGACCAATTTCCCGGCGAAAAAATCCCGAGGCCTTGACCAGGTACTCCTGTATCAGGGCCCGGTCGGCTTGATCATCAAAAACGCTGTAATAAATTCGAGCTTGTTTCAAATCAGGAGTCATCTTCACTCTGGTAATGCTAAGAGTCTTCAGGCTTTGGTTCTTAATCTTGAATAACAAGAGTCGGCTGACTTCTTCCTTGACAAGGTCTTGAACTCTTTCCACACGTCTGGTCATCTAATGAACTGCCTCGGAAAATACATTTATAATTTCTATACGAGAATCCAGCACTTGGGCCTCGGTCTCCTGTTCGACATAATCCAGCACGTTGTCTAAAACAGAGTTTATATAGCGGCGGTCGTTACCAACGACGGACACTCCAATTTCAATGCGTTGCCATAAATCGTTATCCGCGACTTCGGCCGCGGATAGGTTAAAACGCACCTTCAGTCGTCCTAAAAGACTTTTGACCACTTTACGTTTACCCTTCAGGGAAGCGTTTTCCGGAAGAAACAAACTCACCTGAAGCATACCGACGACCATGTCCGTTAGTCCATTCGGATTAAGTCAGCGTAGCGGCCACTTCCTCGATGGTATAGACTTCCAGGATATCGCCGACTTTGATATCGTTGAAGTTTTCCAGACCTATACCGCACTCGAAACCAGTTAGAACCTCGCGGGCATCATCCTTGAGCCGACGCAGGGAAGCTATCCGGCCGTCATATACAACCACACCGTCCCGAAGCAAGCGAACTTTTGCTCCACGAACCACCTTGCCATCAGTAACCGATGATCCGGCCACCATCCCGACTTTGGTAATGTGAAAGGCTTGACGAACCTCGGCATGGCCCAGTGTCTTTTCCCGGCGGATCGGTTCCAGCATACCGGTCATGGCGGCTTTGATTTCATCTATCAGTTGATAAATGACATCGTAAAACCTGATTTGGATGTCTTCGGATTCGGCTAATTCCTGGACTTTGGGATTCGGCCGCACATTGAAACCGACCACCAAGGCTTGGGAAGCGGCAGCCAGCATTATGTCCGTCTCTGAAATTGCGCCGGTGGATGTATGAACAAGGTTGATTTTGATATCGTCCGTAGAGAGGTTATTCAATGCGTCGGTGATAGCTTCCAAAGAACCTTGGACATCAGCCTTGACAACGATGTTGAGCTCCTTGGTGGCGCCTTCCTTGATGGAATCGAACAAGTTTTCCAGCGTGACTTTCGAGGTTTTGACCATCTCGGTCTCACGCTGTTTGAGAGCGCGATGTTGGCTGACCTGTTTAGCCTGCTTTTCATCTTCCACGACCACGAATTCGTCGCCGGCATTGGGGACCCCGCTGATGCCGTGAATTTCCACCGGCATGGAAGGACCGGCCTCGTCGACTCGCCGCCCCAAATCATCGAACATTGCCCGAACTTTACCGTAATGAATACCGGAAACAAAAGGATCACCTTGTTTCAAACGGCCGTTCTGGATGAGGACCGACGCCACTGGGCCTCGCCCCTTGTCCAAGCGGGCTTCAATGATTCGGCCCTGGGCTCGTCCGGTGTCCGGGGCCCGCAATTCCAAGATGTCCGCTTGTAATAAAATCATTTCCAGAAGGTCATCTAAGCCGATTTTCTGTTTGGCGGAAATATCCACGAAAATAGTATCACCACCCCAAGCCTCGGGCATCAAGCCGATATCGGACATTTCCCGTCGGATACGCTCCAAGTCGGCTTCAGGTTTGTCGATCTTGTTAACAGCGACAATGATCGGGACGCCGGCTGCCTTGGCATGATCCGCGGCTTCCCGGGTCTGCTGCATGACTCCGTCATCGGCGGCGACAACTAGAATGACAATGTCGGTGACTTGGGCTCCGCGGGCGCGCATGGAAGTAAAGGCCGCGTGACCGGGTGTATCGAGAAATGTAATTTTTTTACCATGGACCTCAACATAATAAGCACCGATATGTTGAGTAATACCGCCCGCTTCTCCCTTGGTCACGTTAGTGTGGCGAATGGCGTCCAATAAAGAAGTTTTTCCGTGATCCACATGTCCCATCACCGTAACCACCGGTGGACGAGGCATTTTATCGGTCTGATTGATCTGGGCTACCTGGAGCACATCTTCTTCATCAAAAGAGCCTTTTTCGACTTCATAGCCGAATTCTGTCGCCACCAGGGCCGCCGTGTCATAATCAACCGGATGATTGACATGAACCATCAGACCCATGGCCATCAGTTTTCGGATGACATCAGCGGATTTTGCGCCCATTTTTTTGGCCAATTCGGCAATGGTTATGGCTTCCATCACTTTGATCCGGCGCTTAATCGCCTTGGGAACTGTAATTTCTGTCTTTTTGACTTTTTTTACCGGTTTGGCCGATTTGCGGGCCGGCCGGGCCGGACGTTCCCAACCGGCATCGTACAAGTCAATCCGTTCGATAACTTCCCGCCGTTTAACCACTTTCAACAGCTTGGAAGCATCTGTTTCCACAGGTTCGCCCGACTCCTTGGTTTTTTTCCTTTTCTTTTTCTTGATGTCGGTCCCGCCCAGGGGTTCGACATCCTTTTTAGGAACAATCTGGGGTTTGGCGCCTGGACGTGCTGACGGTCCCGGCTTACGGTCGGCTCCGGGTTTTTGGTCGGTATACGGCCTTTGATCGGTATGAGGTCGCTGGTCGCCAGGGGCTCGCTGGTCGGTATGGGGCCGCTGATCGCCATGAGGTCTCTGATCGGTATGGGGCCGCTGGTCGCGGTCGCCAGGGGTTCTTTGGTCGGCATAAGGCCGCTGATCGCCGCCGGGGGCTCTTTGATCGGTATGGGGCCGCTGGTCACCATGTGGTCTCTGGTCCGTATGGGGCCGCTGGTCGCCATGGGGTCTCTGATCGCCGGATACCCTGTGATCCCCACCCGCTCGACGATCGGACGGAGCGCGATGGTCTGGCATTCGTTTTTGTTCAGGAGCCGGCTGATGATCTTGACCGGATTTCCGTTCCTGACTGACTCTTTGATCTTGCGGCGGTTTTGGCTGAGGTTCGGGGGGTGGCGGAGTAACAACTTCCGGAGGCACAGGGCGGCTTATGACCCGAGCAGGTTCTGCGGTAATTTTCTCTATCCGTTTGATCCTGGCATTGAGGTCCACCGGCTGTTTTTGCGCCGGCAAACCTGGTTCCCGTTTGCCTGGTCTGGCCGATTCAGCCTTGTCTCTGGACGGGCGTTTTTCCTTGCCTGGTTTTCCTTCTCGGAGTGGTTCCGTATGAGCTTTGACCTCAACCTCAGCCTTCGGTGGAGTTGCTTCCACCACGGGTCCTGATGAAGCCTCTATCGGTGGCGGTATTTCTTCGATGACCGGCGTTAGTTCCATTACCGGTTTATCAAGTGATTTTTCTGTTTCCTCAATTCCGAGTTCGGGTTGAGGTTCGACCGGCTCGGTCTTGGATGATAGAGGCTGTATGCCCGGTCGCGGTTCGATATGTTCTTCGGGGATTGGTATAATTTCCAATTGTGACTCTAGTTTATGTGTGAAAGCGGGTTGGGCCATTTGTGATTGGGGCTCCGGTTCAGATTCGATATAGGGTTCAAGCTCGGGATGGACCGCGGAGATAGTCTCGGCCATCATGTTATCCTCCGGTTCGCCGACGGTGGTTTGCTCTGTAAATGTAGATTCCTCAGCCTCAGGTTCAACCAAGGGGGCGTCGTCCAACTCTTCCGAGGAGACGCTTTTTTTTCTGCGCCGGATAATCGTCGGCTGTTGACCGGGTTTTGTTTGCGCTTCGACTTTTTTCTTTTGGAATTTGGCCCTAATTTCCTGGACCATAAAGTCATCCAGGGCGCTGGAATGGGTCTTGACCGGATAGCCCATTTCCTGGAGTTTCAGGACCAGGTCATTGTTACTTATGCCAAGTTCTTTTGATAATTGATTGACTCTGATCTTCCCCATCTATTGTCCTCGATGCCGGCCCGGAGCTCAACTTGATGCCCTCTGGTCTGGCTGTTTTGACTTCGCTTCACATACCGTGGTCCACTCTATGGTCGCTAGTTGGGCGGTGGATACCGGTCGCCGAAAAGTCCGATTAAACTTTCCTCGTTTGAGTGCGGCGGTCAGGCAGTCCGCCTTGGGGCATAAATAAGCACCGCGGCCGGTCCTGACTTGCCTTATGTCCCATATTACCCGGTCGTCCTGGTCCACGGTTAGGCGTATTAATTCCCGTTTCGCCTTTTGGGCTCCACATCCAATGCAAGTACGAATTGGTTTGCTCATGGACTTGGACAAATGTCAATCGCCTTGGTCTGAGAGATCTTCTTTTGAATCGAAAACCACCGGCTTTGGGGGGTCGGCGGCCTCCAATTCAGTGGATTCTTTAGATTTTGTGGATTTTTTATTCGTCTTTGCCGTTCGTAAGGGTGATCCAGCACTTTTTTTCGTGGATCGCGTCGTTTGACTGGTCCCCATCACGGTTGATTCAGGTTCTTTATCTAAATTGTTCAGATATTCCTTGGCCGCCGCCTGAATTTTTTCTGCTTTGGTTAAATCAATTCCTTCAATCTCCATCAGATTTTCCAAACCGGCCGCCAAAATATCCGCCGCTGATCCATAGCCGGCTTCATATAGAGCGTCCGCGGTCACTTCTCCGACGCCAGGCAAGCGAATGAGGGATTGGTAGCCTTCCTTCAAAGATCTTTGGTATTTCGTTTCGTTTTTAACGTCTATTCGCCATCCGGAAAGCCGGGAAGCCAGTCGAACGTTTTGTCCTTTTCGACCGATGGCCAACGAGAGTTGTTCATCGGATACTACCACTTCCATGGTCTTGCTGGCTTCATCCATGATAACCCGAGAGACGACCGCCGGGGCTAGAGCGCTGACGATGAATCTGGCTGGATCAGGATTGTACGGAATGATATCGATTTTTTCGCCGCGCAGCTCCTGTACCACGCTTTGTACTCGAGAACCGCGCATGCCGACGCAGGCGCCAACAGGATCAATATCTGAGTCTTCAGATTTGACGGCAATTTTCGACCTGCTGCCTGGTTCTCGAGCCGCGGCGACAATTTTGACTATTCCTTCGGCTATTTCCGGAACCTCGGTAGCAAACAATGCGGTCATAAAATCAGGATGGGTCCGGGAAAGAACGACTTGTGGGCCACGACTGATTTGCTTGACATCGATCACGAGAGCCCTGACCCGGTCGCCGCGACGATAATTTTCTTTGGGCATCTGTTCGTTGATCGGGAGAATCGCTTCCGTCCGTCCAAGATTTATAACTATGCTACCTTTGTCAAATCGTTGCACCAGACCGTTGACGATTTCTCCGACCCGATCTTTGAAATCCTCAAAGACGATATCCCTCTCCGCGTCCTTCATGCGTTGGATTATGACTTGCTTGGCAGATTGGGCCGCAATGCGACCAAAACCGGAAGTGTCCATTTTTACGCCCAGTTCGTCGCCGATCTGAGACTCGGGATCCAAGGCTTTCGCCTCTTGCAAGCTTATTTGCAGCTGCGGATCTTCGACTTCGGTCACCACCTCTTTGAAGCGGAAGACTTCCATATCGCCGGTTTCTTCATTATAGGCGACTTCAAAATTCTCCGACAGGCCGAATCTTTTTTTGGCCGCCGATTTAATGGCTTCTTCAAGGGTACTGATCAGAATGGCCCGGTCAATGCCCTTATCTCGGCTGACCTGGTCGATGACGCGCTTCAAATCGGAAATCATAGCTTCCTCACCGGTAATAGCTCCCAAATTGTGTATCCTGCGGAAATCGAACGCGGATATGTAATTTTAAATGTCTGTATCGGAACAATTTGGGCTTCCGGTATATCCGTATTTCCACTTGTGGAGCCCAAGCGGCAAACCGGGATGTTAGGATGGGAGTTAGTTAGCTGATTTCCCATGATTAGCCCAATATTATTGTTCATTCAATTTCGTTTCCAGGGGACTTCGGGTTCAAGTCTAACCCGCTCGGCATGTTGATAAGGAATAGTCAACACTTCGTTTTGGACTTCCAATTTGATTAAATCGCCATCCAATCCCAATAATTTTCCTATCACTGATCGCCGGCCTTCAGGAGCATGAATTTTGACTTTGACCTGTCGCCCGGCAAATCTGGAAAAGTCTGTAACTTTAGTCAAAGGACGGTCTAATCCTGGAGATGATACTTCCAGAGTAAACGAAGTGGTAATGACTTCCTCAACATCCAGAACTCGACCAATTTCCCGGCTGGCTTCGGCGCAGTCAACAATCGTCACTCCGGAAGGGGTGCTGACGTCATGCGGCAAACCATCAACGTTCGGTCCACGATCAATAAACAAGCGCAGTACCCATCCGCCCCGTTCGCGGCGATACTGGATTTCCACTAACTCCAACCCTTCGGATTTCAAGATCGGCTCGGCCAGATCGCGCACACGCTCAATAACGGTTTGAGCATTGATCATAGACTGAATATAGCTCCTGTAGGTGAAGGTCAAGCCGGGACAAGACCTGTAACTTTATAATATTACTAACCATTATCTCGGGAGATACGACGATGAACAAAAGTCAGTTTAACCCAAGACAAAAAAAAAGGGGCCATTGTCAGCCCACTTCCCGAAAGGATGCCGTCTATCGTCGGTCTGGACAAGTAAATATCCACCGACTATGGACTCTCCACTAATCGAAGTGTGCCCGCCCTGCTCACCTTGAATGCAAGGCCAAGACAGGCAGCGATCACCTCAATAAGGGATGCTCAGAATATTGTTTGCGTGCTTAATCAAAATCAAATTTAATTTCTGATCCCGCTTGAACTCAATTAGGCGCGCCAAACATGAGCCATGATCGCCGAAAACTGGAGCGGGCAACGGGGTTCGAACCCGCGACACCAAGCTTGGGAAGCTTGTACTCTACCAACTGAGCTATGCCCGCTCAAGCGAACAATATATAACCACGTCGCGGCCTTGTCAACATCTTTTCACTTGAAAGTGTGCATTATCCTAATAAATTTCCCGGCTCTCAGCACCATATATGGTAGTTATCTATATTTAGGCAGCATCATAAGGTAGTTATCTCGCGTGATCGATCCGCGGCCTCAGTTTCCTTTTTGAGCCTTGATTTATTACCAGGTTCATGTCAATTATTTCAAAAAATTTTTTTCCGACCGAGGCTTAGTTACTGATTATGACCCATCAACGCATCAAGCAACAACGCGATTCCCTCTCCAGGTTTTTGACCTATGTCCTAGGCATCCGACCGGACGAATTCGGCTTGGTTCCCGACGAACAAGGATACGTTCCCGTAAAGGAACTTCTCATGGCTTTGTCCGAAGAAAAGGATTGGCGCCAGGTACGTGACAGTCACATTCAGGAGCTTTTGCGACTGCCGGGTCAGAGCGATCTCGAGATAAACGGCAAATTGATTCGCTTGAGCCCTGAAGTTTCTTCTCTGACTTATGGGCCGCGTTCTCCTGCCCTACCACCCAAATTGTTGTTCTGCGCGGTCAGACGAAAAGCCTATCCAAGCATTCTCGAAAAAGGATTAACCCCCACTTCTCGTCCCTGGATAGCAATGACTACCGCTCAAGATCTAGCATTGCGCATCGGAAGACGCCGCGATCAGGACCCGGTTATGCTCACCGTTCTGGCCGATAAGGCCCATGATCGCGGGGTAGTTTTTTTCCGGCCGCAAGAGCTGATTTATTTTACCGACGCCCTTGCTCCGGACTTATTCACCGGTCCCCCCTTGCCCAAGGAAAAAATAGAAACCGAAAAGAAGAAAAAGGAAACGCCCTCTGCCACCCAACCAACATCCGGTTCCTTTATCCCCACCCCAGGCCACGTCTTCGAACTGGGAGCCATGCCTGATAAAAGCAAAAAGCGCAAAAAAGGCGACGAGCCGGATTGGAAAAAGGCGGCCAGGAAGGAGAGACGAAAAAGAGAATATTAAAGGTGATTGCCAAACAATCCTTTTGATCCGGCTCGCAGCCTTTTTACCATCCCAGGTATTCAGGGCGACGTTCAATGCTCATGTCGGTCACGAGGACCACACGCCCGTTTTTAAAAGTATACAGCCCGCAGGTTGTTGTGGGGCGGTGATCCTCCGGAGTAAAACTCAGCGGCGGAGTCAGTCCGCCAGTGTCGAAATTCGTCAATTTTTCCAATGCGTTTTTCAAGCCGGGGCCGTTGAGCTGATCGACTTTGGCCGCTTCGTCCAGGCCTTCGGCCATGACCATCATGGCCACCCAGGCCAGATTATACAAATGGCTATAAACTTTATCGCCGGCCATCGTCTTGATTTTTAAAGTTCCCGGGACATCGTAGCCGAAAGGTCGGACCGTTAGAAAACCAAAAATCCGACCTTCAATATTGTCGCCGATCATTTTGGGTAAAGTTTCATCCATGCCCCAAACATTGACAATGAACTTGGTCTTTAATCCTATTTTGGCCGCGTCGCGCAAAATGACCGAGACAGATGGGCTGGTACCACCCAACCAGGCGAAATCAGGTTCGGCTTCCAAGAGTCGTTGCAGTTGGGCGGTTGCTTCCGTAGCCCGCAGCCCAATGGTCACGTCCGGTCTCAAATTCAATCCCAGCCTCCGAGCGTATTCCTTACCTGCCGGAATCGGTGCTTGGCCATATGGATGATCAGGATAAATAAAACAAAACGTTTGAGCGCCGCTCTCCTTGGCAAAACGAACCGCCATACGCGCCTGGTCGGCATAAGTGGCGCCGATAAAAAAATTAAACGGCGCCTTGCCGGGATCCGTCAGCCCGGCGTCAAAAGCGGCGGACATAAACACGATCCGGTTTTGCTGAACCAGCGGCGCCAATGCGACGGTATCCGCCGCTCCCCAACCTTGAATGGCCAAAGCCTTGTCGACGGTAATTTGCTTACTGAATAAAGCCAGAGCTTTAGGCACATCAGAAGCATAATCGTCCGTCACCAGCTTGATGGGTCGGCCTTGAATCCCTCCGCTTCGATTGAGGTAAGTGGTGGCATCGGCCAATCCCTGATAATACTGCTGCCCCAAGGATGAAGTTGGACCGGACAGGTCTATCAAGGCTCCGATTGTTATTTCCGGGCGGTCATCGGCTAGAGCCGACCCGGTTATGCACATAATTAGAAAGAAAATCACCAGTAGGGAGAATTTAGTCTTATTTTCCCTTGGGATTGATCGGGTCACAGGCGCGTTCTGAAAAAGCAGCAATGGTATTTCCTCGTTAAAATTATATTATTATTTGTTTTGAGAAAGCTGATCGCCTTCAATTTTTCCGAGCGGTATCTTTTACGATCAACGCATCAATTTTGAAGATCCCCGCGGCAAATTGCGAAGAATCTTCGACATGTGAGGAACGAACGCATTTTAATTTTTGCTCGCCAACTCCGCGGCAAGCTACGTGGAATGCGCTCGCTCGCCTGTTCGATACTTTTCCTATCATGGACCGCCGTTGGAGATCGGATTAATTTAAAAAAAATTGCTTCTTGAGCTGTAGCTGAATCCTTCTCGCCGATATCTCGGCAATAACAAGTCTTGACCTAGTTCCATGAAGAAGGCGTCGGTCATGCCGGCAATAAAATCGCGAACGATTTCCTCGGGTCGGTGCATGGTGCGATATTCTGAAGACATATTGTTTAAGTAGTCGATAAACAATGGAATTTCCTTTTTCTCCGTTTCCAGGCAAGCAAGAAGGCGTTGAAAAATAACCTGGAATAGGTTTTCAATTTTATCACCATCGGTCTTGATGATCGGGTTGTAATAAATACGTTGACGGTTAAAATTTTTCAACTCTTTCAGCGCGGCTGCTTTTTCCGAGCTGAACGCGATCACGGGTGCGTTACGACTAGTCGCTATCAGGTCGGAGACCAGCGTATAAATAATCTTGCCATTGGTATCTCCCAAGACCAAGGTGCAGTCCCGGGGGACTTCTTCCCGCCGGACCAAACCAAGTCGTATGGCGTCTTCCAGGTCTCGGCCTATATAGCTGATGGTATCGGCTAAACGGACCACGCAGCCTTCCGTGGTCATCGGTGCAATCGGAAACCGTGGATTTAGTCTCTTTTCTGTTATCAACCGGTCCAATTCCGTGAAGGAACGGTTTGGATCCGGAGCCAGGGTGGGGATATCCACTTCGCCGTCATGAGCTAAAATTCCATCCAACACTTGCAAGCTTAAATTGAGCCCGCGACCTTTCTTTTCAATCCGCTCCAAAAATTCCACACTCTGGACAGCGTGCACGAAGTGGCCGATTCCATGATTCTGGCACAATCTTGACAGATATGTTTCACCATCATGGCCGAAGGGCGCATGGCCCAAATCATGTCCCAAGGCAATGGCTTCAATCAGGTCTTCATTGAGTTTCAGGTGCCGGCCTATGGTCCGGGCGATCCGGGAAACCAGTTGAACGTGCAGGACTCGATGGGTGATGTGATCATTTTTTACCAGATAAAAAACTTGTGTTTTATCGATGTAACGCGTGTAAGCCAGGGAATGCAGAATCCGGTCGGCGTCAATAGCGAAATTCTGGCGATGATCCTTTTCGGCGGTCTGATCTTTTCTACGCCGTAAGGCTGAACAGCTTTTGGTGGCCCGGGGGGAAAAGATCACCTCTTCCGCGGCATCCAGTTCATCACGAAGGTCGAAAATGTCGAGGGTCATGTTTGAGTTCTCGTGGGTTGGTCTATGATTTTTCGTCGTGTCCACGCAATTATCTGTTCAATATATACTTATCCGGCCGGGAGTCAACTCTCCAGAAATCTAGCGCGTATAATAGTGTTCACTTGGGCGACTCTGTCTTATATAATCAATCCGCTAAACCATTGACCGGAACCGATTGTTTTCACGTCCGACATCCGGTCGGTAGTTTAAAATCTCCATAGGAGCCGCGTCTTGGAACTTATCGATACCCATTGTCATCTTGATTTTCCGGATTTCAAATCAGAACTGGATCAAGTCATCGCCCGGGCTTTGACGGTAAATGTCAAACATATGATCACCATCGGCATCGATCCGGCCAGTTCTGCTCAAGCCATCGAGTTGTCCCGGCAATACGATTGCATTTCAGCCACGGTGGGCCATCATCCGCACGAAGCCTCCAGTTTGACCAACCAGGACCTGGAGTCTCTGAAAATCCTGGCGGCCGAACCTGAAGTTGTGGCTTTCGGCGAGATTGGACTGGATTTTTATCGCGATCTATCCCCTCGCCTTATTCAAAGGACCAGGTTTGATGATCTGATAAACATTGCGTTGGACTTGAGATTACCTTTGATTATTCATGATCGGGACGCTCATCAGGAGGTCCTGGAACATCTGACGACCGCGAAAAACAGATTGGCTGGTGGAATAATTCATTGTTATTCCGGAGATTATCAGCAAGCAATAAAATTTTTGGACCTTGGTTTTCTTATTTCCATTCCCGGAACAGTCACTTTTCCTAAAGCCGCTGTCATTCGGGATGTCGTTGCCAGACTACCTCTTGATGTCCTGCTGGTCGAGACCGATGCTCCTTTTCTAGCGCCGGTCCCCAGGCGCGGAAAACGAAATGAACCGGCCTGGGTCCTCTTGACCGCTCAGGAAATAGCCGCGATCAAAAAGGTTCCCTTGGCCGAGGTGGCGGAGGTGACCACGGCTAACGCCCGCCGAATATTTAAACTTTCCGCGACGAACCATACGGAATCTTCAGCATCTAAGGAATAAAAATACAATGATTTTTTACTCGCCAACTCCGCGGCAAGCTATGGAGAATAAGCTCGCCGACATGTGCAAATTGGCTGGAAACAATATAAAAATGGTGTCAATCCCGTGAACGTTCAGTTAATTTTAGCTTCCGCGTCTCCCAGGCGATTGGAGCTTCTTAACTGGGCCGGCATCTCTTGCGAGGTCTGCCCCGGTCAGGTGGATGAATCCTTGCATGCGGGAGAGACTCCGGATAGCCATGTCCAACGCTTGGCTTTATCAAAGGCGGAAGATGTGGCGTGTCAACGCCCGTACGCTTGGGTCCTGGCCGCGGATACTGTAGTCGCCCTGGGTCAAAAAATCCTGGGTAAGCCACGAGACCGGGAAGACGCGATCGACATGTTAAAATTGCTATCCGGCCGGATTCATCAAGTCTATTCCGGAATCTGTCTGATGAACCGGGAATTGGATCAAATTTTTCTGGACTACGTGGTTACCGATGTCGAGTTCCGGGCGCTGACCGAACAGGACATCGAAAATTATATCGACTCTGGAGAATTTTGGGATAAAGCCGGCGCTTACGCTATTCAGGGCCGGGGTGCGGTTTTGGCTAGACGGATCATCGGATCACCGACCAACGTCATTGGACTGCCTTTACCCGAAGTCTTGGAATGGCTTGGGAAAGCGGCTATACCCAAACCTACCGCCTAATCACGAAGCGAGCGCGGAAATCCGCCAGCCGCGGGACCTTCAACTTCGCGTTTCGCCGAGGATTTACGCGCCCTGTCCGCGCTTTGATGGTGGATTTAGATGAATTACGGTTATGGCGATTTGATCGATCTTCGTGTAGATTGAATACTATGCCCGGAGGTTGCATAAAGACCATAATTTCGAGGTAACCGTCATTAAAGGCAATCTGAACATGCAAGAGAGCGCATTCCCTGTAGCTTGCTACAGGGTTAGCGAGCAAAAAAATAAACGCATTTGTTCCTCACATGTCGAAGATTCCTCGCAGCTTGCTGCGAGGAGCTTCAATATTCTTATTGACCGACGCAAGATCAGTATTGGCAGTATGCGGCAGACTATGCCCTTAGTCGATGTTTTCTCGAAGATTATACCAACTTGGAATCTTCCGGGTAAAAACGGCGACGGTAAAAACGGGAGCAA
>JADFXS010000008.1:37618-43461 GCA_015233515.1 Deltaproteobacteria bacterium
TGTACTGGTAAAAAAAGGCTATACTTCCACTGCACTGAACAATGAATTGGAGGGGGATCATTACAGTGCTTAGAGCGCCCTTTCCCTTGATGTTCATTCGTTTCCCTCAAGAAGTGGAATCGTCTAAACTCAGAAAAAACGAGCGTTATCCGGTCCGGATCAACGCCATCTGTTCAGACACCCCGTTGAACGGAGACCTGACCGATCACCCCTTGGACATGATCATGAATATTTCCGCCGGCGGTTGTCAGGTGGAAACCCTGGAAACTCACCCAAAAGAGGCTATTGTTTATTTGAGTATCTTTCTGCCGGAAGTCGGCTTGGTCAACGATGTGGAAGTTGAAGTGAAACGGATCGATTATAAAGCAGATAAGTATTTGTTAGGATTGGCTTTTGCCGACATGATCGCCGAAAACTATCAGACGGTCAGAAATTTTATCAGCACATTGGAAGCTTTTCAGGTGCGCGCATGACATCGCTCAAGCTGAACCATATTAAAGTTAAAACTCGCGATCTTAAAATAGGAATGTTCGTGGCTGATGTCGGCCGCAGTTGGCTTCGTCATCCCTGGAAGACCAAAAGCAAACTGATCACCTCGGTTGACGAAATCAAAGAGCTTCTGGCCCACGATATCCAGGAAGTAGTGGTGGACCTGTCTCAATGTTCGAAAAGCGTCCTGCGGACCGATGGTATTTTAGGACTATCGTCACAAGAGGTAAGCCAGGCCCTGAGTATCGCGCCCCAGGAAGTATCCAAACAAATTACCAGGAACATGATGATTTCTCCGCCGGCGAAAAACATCGACCAGAGCAGACCCAAGCGGCTGGACCAACCCCGGACTGATGTCAGTTTACAAGATGAATTACCGAAGGCGCGCCAAACCTATGCCCAAGCTTTAAGTGTTACCAAGGAATTCATGAATGATTTACGGTCGGGCAAAAAAATCGAAATAGAAAAAGTCCAAGACGCGATAGAGGATATGATCGACAGTGTGTTCCGCAACCAGGGGGCCATCAGCGCTCTGCTAAAACTTAAAAACTATGATGAATATACCTTCACTCACTGCCTCAATGTCGCTACCCTGGCTATTTCCATCGGCCGGCAAATACCCCTGACCAGACAACAACTGTTGGATTTAGGCCTGGGAGCGATATTCCACGATATCGGCAAAGTGCGAATACCAGAAGAAATCCTGAACAAACCCGCACGATTGACCGACTCGGAATTTACAGTCATGAAAACTCATCCAGCCTTGGGAAAGGAAATTTTACAGGAACAACATCCTGGTCTTTCTTCAATTATTTACCGAATGGTTCGGCATCACCATGAACGAAGTGACGGAAGCGGATACCCTGACGGTATTCCCGACAGTGATATTGATCCATTTGTCACGGTCTGCGGCTTATGTGACGTTTATGACGCCTTGTCCAGTGATCGGGTTTATCATAAAGGCATGCTGCCGCATGAAGCCCTCAAAGTAATCTTCAGTCTGCGGGGAAAACACTTTTCCCCAACCTGGACGGATCGTTTCGTCCAGAGCATCGGGATCTATCCCCCGGCTACCGTGATCAAGCTCAACACCGGCGCGGTGGGAGTGGTCATGCTGGTCAATACTCAGGCCTTGCTCAAACCCGAAATCCTGGTGATTAAAGACCAGAAAGACCGTTTTTTGGCCTTACCGAAACATATTGATATGAATCTTTCCCAACATGCTGACTTAAGTATCACCGCCGTGGTCGATCCCAAGCGCCACGGTGTCGATCCCAGCAAATATTTTGGAGTCTGACATTGGAACTTCACGAGCGCATCCACTCCATAAAAGAACGCATCGCCGCGGCCGCCCACCGTTCAGGAAGATCCCCTCAAGAAATCAAACTGCTGGCCGTGACCAAAACCGTGCCAGTGGACCTTGTTCAAGCCGGCCTGGAAGCCGGTTTACTTGATCTGGGGGAAAACTATATTCAAGAAGCCCAGACAAAGATCCCGCTTTTAGGCCGATCTGTAACGTGGCATTTCATCGGTCGGCTGCAGTCTAATAAAGCCAAATATGCCGTTCAACTCTTCGACCTGATTCATTCGGTGGACAGTTTTAAACTGGCGTTGGAATTGGATAAAAAAGCCGAAGCCGCCGGCCGTCGCCTGGGCGTCCTCATTCAAGTGAATATAGCCGGAGAAGGGTCTAAAGGCGGAGTGACGCCGGAAGCGGCCCCATCCGTGGTGGACCAGGTGGCCGGTTTAGGCAACTTGGAACTCCGCGGTCTGATGACCATGCCGCCGTTTTTCGACCAACCGGAGCGGGTTCGCCCTTTTTTTGCCGCTCTGCGCGATCTTAGGGATAAAATCGGGGGGCCGTTGAAAGATCTTTCCATGGGCATGTCCGGTGACTTTGAAGTGGCCATTGAAGAAGGAGCAACTATAGTCCGGATAGGGACGTCCCTTTTCGGCTCACGGCCGGTACCCTGAATCGACCTGACGGCGGTAGAAGCTCTTCGCGGCGCTTTAAGGGGAAGGCGTTCACCCGCATGTTGAAGCCCCGCAGCGAGATGCGGGAAATCTTTGACATGTTCAGATAATTATAATCGATTCTGCCGGATATATTCGAACATGGCCACCGTTGCGGCCATGGCCGCGTTGAGACTGTTGACTTGGCCGGACAAAGGAATACTGACCAAAAGGTCACACTTTTCCTTGACCAGGCGTCTAATTCCCCGGCCTTCACCACCAACGATCAAAGCCAGGCTCATGGTCAAGTCGACATCAAAAATGTTTCGAGAGGCCTGGGCATCCGTGCCGATAATCCAAAAGCCCGCCGACTTGACGGTTTCCAAAGCTTGAACAATATTGACAACTCTAGCGACGGGCATGAATTCAGCCGCCCCGGCGGCCGCCTTCATGACGGTTGGGGTTACGGCCGCGGCTCGTTCCCTGGGCAGAATCACCCCCGAAGCTCCAGCGGCTTCAGCCGAGCGGATTATGGAACCTAAATTCATAGGGTCTTGAATGCCGTCCAGAATTATTACCAGGGCCCGACGTCCAATAGACCTTTCTAGTATCTGTTCCAAAGTGTAATAGGCGTAAGGTCCGATCTCGGCGACCACTCCCTGGTGATGGGTTTGACCGGAAATCCTATCCAGTTCCAGGCGATCCAAGCGAATTATTCGCAGACCGTGAACCTTTGCCAGTTCCAACAATTGCGCCACGACCGGACCGCTTCTTCTTTTGGCCACATACAGGCACTTAAAAGCTGACGCGCGAGCGCGTAAAGCCTCCAGGACCGGATTCAAACCGACAATTATTTCCATGGACTCTTTGTTCATGTTTGCACAGGCAAACGAGCGCATTCCCCGCAGTTTACCGCGGAGAGCTTCAATTTCAGAAGAATATCATTCTCTCGCAAATTCGGTCCGCCCCCAAAACTTAAGCCAAAAATCCCTTTGAACCGCCATCCGGCAACGTTCAGCCCGAATTATGCCGGCCAGGTCAAAAGCCGCTCGCTCCAAATCGTCATTGACGACAAGATAGTCGTAACTACCGGCGGTTTGAATTTCTTCCGCTGATCGCTGAAGTCTGACGGCCAATTGATCGTCGGTTTCAGTGATTCTGCTTTTTAAACGACGTTCCAATTCCGCCATGGTTGGCGGCAAAATAAAAATCAAGACCGCTTCAGGATAATTAGATTTGATCTGGCGGGCTCCTTCCACATCCACATCGGCCAAAACATTGATCCCGGCATTCAGGCGTTCCAGAACCCAAGATCGGCCTGTTCCGTAGTACCGGCCGAAAACTTCAGCCCATTCCAAAAAATCATCTTTAGTAATCATATCCTGAAATCGGCCTTGATCGATAAAATGATAATCACGGCCGTCCATTTCATTTAAGCGGGGTGATCGGGTGGTATAAGATACGGAGTATGCCAATTCCGGGAATATATTCTGTAATCGGAGCCTTAAGGTGGTCTTGCCCGCGCCCGAGGGCGCGCTGATGACAAAAAATCGCGCCATGGTGGGGGGTTATCCTCCCTGCCCTTCTTCGGTGTATCGTGAAGCAATGGTTTCAGTTTGGATCGCCGACAGGATGACATGGTTACTATCGGTGATTATGATTGACCTGGTTCGGCGCCCTTGGGTGGCGTCCACTAAACGCCCGGCATCCTTGGCTTCATCCTTTAGACGTTTCATGGGAGCGGAAGTCGGTGTAACTACGGCCACAATGCGGTCCGCGGCCACCGTGTTGCCAAATCCGATATTAATAAGCCTGGAGTTCGGTTTCATGACGATTACTCCACATTTTGAACTTGTTCGCGAATTTTTTCCAGTTCCGTCTTCAGGTCGACCACCAGATTAGTGATGACGATATCCCCGCTTTTAGAGCCGATAGTGTTGACTTCACGGCCCATTTCCTGCAACAGAAATTCCAGCCGGCGGCCGACGCTGCCGCCGTTTCGGAGTGCGGCTTCGAACTGCTCCAAGTGACTGCGCATTCTAATCACCTCTTCGGTGATATCACAGCGGTCGACGATGTAGGCTACATCCTGGGACAGCCGGCCCTGATCCACTTCCAGCGCACCGGTCAGGGCCTTGATCCTGGTTTCAAGTTTTCCCTTGGTTTCATCTATCACGGATTGGCGGCGAGACCAGATTTGTTCCATCCACTCCGCCATCAAATTTAAACGCTTCTGAAAATCCTCGGCCAAGGCTTGGCCTTCCATCTGACGCATGTGAATCAGGTTATCCAAGGCCAGAGTCAACAATCCACTCAGATCTTCGGCAAAGGCTTCCAGATCGAGGTCTACGTCTTCGTGACGGATAATATCTCTTATTTCCAGAAAATGGTTGATGGTCAAATCACCGGACAACGCCAGGTCATTTTTTAGCTTCAACAACAAGGACCGATAAGTCCGGGCCAGTTCCATATCGAGGGTCAGACTCTGGCACAGGCTGACCGATTCATCGACCTGAATCCAAACTTCCACACGGCCGCGGGTGATCCGGTCGATCACTCTTTTTTTGATCACTTCTTCAATGGCCGTGAAGCCTTTTGGCACCCGGATTATGATATCTTTAAACCAGTTGTTGACCGACTTGATCTCCACGGTTACTTCACGGCCCAGAACTTGGCCGGTGGCGCGACCGAAACCGGTCATGCTTTGGGTCATCGGTTCTCCTTAAGAACTATTTTTGGTTTTAAGTTGATATAAATAGCGTTGCCGGATGTCCAACAAGGAGGCTTGAAAAGCCTGGCCGGCATAGTCAGGATATGTCCAGGGCAATGAAAGAAAACCGCCGGATTGAAAGACAAGAGTCAGATCGCCCCAGACCCCCTGGCCCAGATAAATACGGTGAGCGGCATTTTTGCCCGTGGCCAAGACAAGCCGTTCGGCGGAAATATACCCGGGGTCCAGATTGACCGCGCGTTTTCCGTCCATGGCTTGAGTTTGTTCATAAGCCACCGTTTCAACCTTGATTCGGACGAGATCCGTCGGGTCCATCAACTGCTCCGCCGCCACAAGCCGTTTGACCAGAAGGTCGCCCATCTCGGCCTGGTAATAAGTCGTCTGATCAAAAGCAAAAAAAGGGCTGACGTAGTCGATCGGTCCGACCAGAGTGGACCACCAGGCCGCGGCCCGATTCAATCTTTCCGTTTCAGCTCCAAATAAAGCCAGAATCGGTTTGACCGGGAGTGGTGGGTATAAGCTACTCAAGATACATGATCGCCATGGTTCATGATAAGACTTTTTTCGGCATGTACCGGTTCATCGGCTACGTCCTGGTTTTTTCACCGCAACAGGTCGGCGGTGATTGGTACTTTGGCGGACGATTTCCTTGAGTCCTTCCGCCGTGACC
>JADFXS010000104.1:0-4643 GCA_015233515.1 Deltaproteobacteria bacterium
CTTTCAATTCTTTCAGTTTTTCAATGACGCCCGTCTTGAATTTTCCGGATGTCCTGTTGTCCGGGTTGCGGACATCTTGCAGAAGTTGATTGCGCAAATCCTTGCTTTTTTTCACCCAAGGGTCGGTTTCCGGCAAATATCCTTCGGCCATGGAGATATATTGGGAAAACTGACCGATTTCGCGCGTGAAGGATTCAAGCTCCCGTATTTCTTTGAGTTTATCGAAGGCAGGGAGTTGCGCCCTGATCTCGTCCACGTCGTACTTCAAGTTTTTCAATTTGCCCGGCGTGTTGTAGGCCTGAAGACTTTCGATAAAAGACTTGGTTTTTTCAAGGGATTCGGCAATGGATTGTACTTCTGTTTCGGCATAAAGGTTTTGTCCCCAGAATGGGATGCCGTTCAGGAGTTGCTGTCGGGTGAGAACAAAACTTTCGACGGCGTCCAGAATGTTCGCATGAAGCTGAGTGACCGGCGCAGTATTCCCTTGGGAAACATCGACGGCGAGTCCCGACGCCAGGCCTATAAGTTCAAAGATTGCTTTCAAGGCGGGTAGGTTCCATTCTTTCGGTCGTTCTAAATGCTTGAATTTCTTTAGTTCATCTATTGACGTGGCGGCCAGGGTGTTCAATCCCGTGGCGTCGTACTTCATCCCGGGAATGGTGAGAATCACATCGCCGGAATAAACAAGGGACGTCAGAAGGACGACGGCCCACTCCGGCTCCAAACGGTATTTCCCCGGAATAAAATAATCAACATTGCTGACGGATTGGATTAATTCCTGCCGATTGAGAACTTGGCCGTGACCTTTGGCCTTCAGCAGGTCCAGAATGTACTTTGCATACTGGGAATGGGTGGGTTCCAATTTATCCCCGTCAAGCAGCTCGAGCGCATCTAGTACGGCGGTGGCCTGTTTAGTGCGGGTTGCGGGTTGGGCAATGCCGCGGACGGCATCCTGCGCGGCCTGGGGAATGTTCCGCGTGCTGAGCAGGATCGAGAATGTAGGATAGTTTGGCGCTTGGTTGATAAAATGTTCGGCTAAGCAAGCGGAACCGACTGCGTTGACGGTATCGCGGATGTTGAACGAGGTGTTGCCTCCAGCCCCGCCCTTGAGCCAGCGGTGGAGCTTCTTTTTCTGGCCCTGGTAGGTGGCATCCATCGCGGCGAGGAGGTGATCGTGCATCCACTTGGTAAGGTCTTTGATATGCTCGGTCGCCTTCCTGAGATAAACCTCTTTCTTCGCGCCGGAGGAGGTCGCGGAAAGTTCCAAGGCGGCCGCGTAGAGTTTGAGGCTTTCGTCAAAGGCCTTGTCTTTCTCGGAGAGGCGGAAGAAAATCTCGTCCGGTAACTTGCCATCCGTAAAACGCGGTGGATCGAACGGTTGGACAAAGTAGAAATAAAAGTCGCGCGGCGGGATAGCCGTGGAACGTTCACTGGGCGTGCCGAAGAAAAGGTAGCCCAGGCGGGGGGCCTGGCGCTCCTTCCAGATTATTTCATGCTGCCAAATCTGGCAACCACTGAAGCTGGTCGTGTCCGTACATTCGAGAACCTGGCGCAACGCGTCGTAATAGTAGCGGTCGAGGACGTTACTATCGAGAGTTTCGGCCCGCTTTTCGATCAATGCGTCGTAATCCTCAACCTTTTTCAAATCGAGATAGTATTGGCGGTTGTCCTTGCTGAAGGAGATGAACTGGCCGCTTACCGTGCGGCGGATCTCATTCAACGAAGTCTCTACCACCGTGAGCAAATTGGCCGCGGGATCGCCGGGGAGGGCGGCAACAGCCGGATGATAAAGACACAGGCCGTCGCGGAGTTCCTCGGGCGTTAGTCCAATGGGGGTATAGGGATCGAGGGTGGTTAATCGGTGGACGGAAAGCCCATCCACGATGCGCAAAGCCATGGAGCGATAGGGCGGTTTAGTGTAAGCATTCTTGATCTTTGCAGCCAGTACGTCGCTGCATTCGATAATCGCCGCGACTTCGGGAATAGCCTTGTTGGCGGGATTTTCGATCAGAGCCTTCCAGTAACTGTCGAATGCCTCGACGCCGGGACGATCCGTGGGAATCTCCTGGTTGACCAATTTCTTAATAGTATCCGATATAATCTGAAGAACACCACGCTTCTCCACGATGGGGATGTCTTCGAAGGTCTCGATATAATCGGGATGGATGGGAAAAAGTTCCGAAAAATCGTCCATACGTTCGTTCATGTTGGCGTAGAACTTGGCGAACGGCTGGAGATACTCCCGAATATGGGCAAGCTGCGGCGGCGATTTCTTCAGGAGGCGATTGGCGACAACGAATTTTACATCGGTGGATGCTATGCGCACCTGCTGGAAGCGATCCTTGACACGCCCCAGGCTGCTCGCGACATGGGCGAACCGGCCGCTATCGAAAATCGCCTCCTGAACACCGGCGACAAAGCGAAAACGCAGATCCTTGCAGACCTCGCCCACTTCGCGAAGAAAGCCAAGATCGAGGATTAGCGGTTGGTCGTGCCGGGAACGAAGATAGTCGAGCAGCTCATCCACAACGATCAGAAGTCCCCTGTCGGGGAACTTCTTATGGAAGGCATCCATCATGTTCTCGAAGGAGGTCTTGTTCTCATACTGCTGGGTGGCGTCGGGAAAACGAAACGACACGCCCCAGTCCGCAAGGTTTTTCTCCAGGGCGGTGGTGATAATATCCTGCAGAGCCATCTGGGTGGCGCCGATCTCCAGGCGGATGACTTGGAACTTTCCGGCGATGCCGACTGCGGCCTCCCGGACTGTCGGGTTTGTAAGGAGTGGGAGGACGTCCGCGTTTTCCGCCACCGTGGAGAGAACAGAAAGCATGTGAGACTTGCCGGTGCCGTAATTGCCCACGATCAGTATGCCCTTGTTGTCGTGCGGTTTCTCGTACTGAAGGTGTGGAATGACCACTTCGCTCAACCGTTGGCACATTTCATTGGAGATGACGTATGAGGTCACCAGTTTGCGGGCGGATTCCTTGCGGTTGGCATCACGCAACTGGATGACGCTTTCAATCGGCTGAAATGTAATCAATTCACCGTATTTCATGTGCCTCTCTTTTCTTCGCTACAAAGTGATCAGTGTAATTTCCGATGTTGGAATAAGCCGGCATTCCGGATGTCCCGGATATGCATATGTAACGTGACCATCCTCAAGTTCCCCGTTCCAAGACCAGATCAACAGGCGAGTCCGGGATAGACTCTGAAGCAGGCCCAGGGGATTGAGCATCAGGGAAGGATCGAAAATGATCTCCGTGTTGTCTATGGCTAACCGTGGAGCGTCCTGTGCGTCGATAATCTCTGAAATAATCTCGCAAGTTTTGAGCTTACGCTCACGGGAAGTGAGCGGCAACAGCTTTTGACTAAGGCTAATCCCGAGATTGATCAAGGGGATCTGCATCTGCCCACAAATTTTCTTAAGAAGGTTGGTTTTCCCGGAACCGCTTCGGGCTACAAGCAAGGCTAATTTGTAGTAACAGGCGGCGGCATGATCGATAGCCAGGGTGTAGTTAATGCCCTTGAAAATATTCTGATGATCTTTCACTAGTTAACTCCGATGAGGCCGGAGGGGCTTCACAGCTACTCCTGCAAAATTACCAAATCATTGCATGAGTCCTTCAATGATCTGAACAGAATATACGTTAATTAAGCATGTCCCCCTCGACATGACGACCTAATGTTGACCATCTTCTGTAACTTTTTAATTTTAATCATATTTACAAGTGTTCTACCAATTATCATTATCAATATTGCATACCGTTGAGATTCAGTCAATTATTAGGACGGACGCTCTAATTCCCCGCCTTAAGAGTTAGGAAGCACATAAATCCTCGCGGCAACGTTAGGCGGGAAGGTCCCGCACCCAAAGATTGGTCACCTCCGCCAAAACAGCCTTGGCAGCAGCGGCCGGGTGGGACAAATCGCTCCAACTGCGCGTTTTGCAAAAGACTTGTCCGCAATGGCGGATTTCTGCGCCCGGTCCACGATTAGTTGGTTGATTTGGGGTTTTGCGATAACCGGCGATTTACCAATAAAGCGCAACCGTCGGCAGTCAGGATTTCCCGCCAATCCGGTTGATATTTTAAAATCAGCCGGATTGGACGGTTGATAGGAACCAAAACCATTTCCGTCGGGTATTTGGCCAAAAACTTCTCCCACCCCGGTCGTCCTTCTATAAAATCAAAATATTCCAACCCAAAATAATCCGGATAAACGGTTTCATAACGACCATCCATGGCCACCCGGACCTTGGGGTAGAGATGCCAGATCAAATATTCCCCCCAACTGAATTCCGGCGCCAGGCGCCCGGTCAAGCCGTGGGTCTTGATAAATTCCATGGCCGCCACCGGATAATAATGCTCATCGGGAGCTTCGATCTGACCGCGTGACGGAGTTTGCAGGGTCAACGGCTCGGCCAGGATAAAACGCCCCCCGAAGATGACGATCAATCCCAGAAAAAACAGCGGGCTGAATCGTCGGAGGCGACCAGACCAATTTATGGTGTATCGGGTGTTATTGGTTTCGGAAGCCCAGGCCGAAGTAACCAAGGATGGAATCAGCATACCGCCGGCCAAAAAAGCTAAACTCTGATGGCGAACATGCTTAAAACCAAGATAAGTGGTGATCGCCAGAACCAC
>JADFXS010000104.1:4663-9118 GCA_015233515.1 Deltaproteobacteria bacterium
GCCGGCCAATCATCGATTTTTCGGGAAAAAACGGCGAGGACCGTCAATAAGGTGAAAACAATAAAGTAATACTGGTTCCATAAATATTCACCGTTAGTCAGGGCGGAAAACAATGAATGCCACTCATCGATTTCCGGCCGAGGCATGGTCACGGCTTGGATCAAATATGTCCAGTAATCCAATCCGTAAGGATTGACCAATGTCACCAGTAAAGAAGCCAGGGTGGCCAAGGCAAAATAGATACCCGACCTTTCTGTCGCCATGACGGTCAGGGTATACAAAACCATTATTCCCCATCCGGCCAGGAAACCGCCGTGGAGGTTGGCCCACACCACCATGACCGCCGGCAGAAACACAAGCCGTCGAAAGCGGCCTTCATGCCGGCATCCTTCTAAAATCAATATGGTAAGCGTCAAAAACAGATTGGTGAAAACCTGGGCGCGAACGGGGGAATAACCGATGTTGAAGACCGGACTGATCAGAAGAATTCCCATGACCGCGGCCGGCCTCGAGGCGCCACGGCGGCGGGCGGCCAGGTAAACCAACAGAGCGGTGAGCAAGCCTATGGTGTATTTAAATAACTGCAAACCGGCCGAGCCGGTATAATGATAAATACCGTAAAAAAGAACACCTGTCAGCCATTCATGGTAGACCCATGTTGATTGGGTCGGCGTGTAGGCAAACGGATCGCTAAAAGGGAATCCGTTCGTAAAAAATTGCCGACCAAAAGCCAGGTAACCCCATAGATCGGGATCGGCGTTAGTGGTCGCCAAGCGACCGAGAATCAAGGCCGTTGTCCCCAACCCGACTAATACGGTCCGCAAATTAATCCGGCGTGGAATCAAAGGCAATGGTGATATCCTCCAACCCGGGATTGCCGTTGATGATTTCCGCGGACCACCGCGGGGAATCTCCGGCATGTAACGAACGAAAGCATTTTAGTTTCGCTAACTAACCTGCGGCAAGCCGCTGGGAATGCGCTCGCTTGCATGTTCAAATACCAGAGCCGCCGTCAATAACAAAACATATTCATGAAGGATAGGCAAAATTCTTTCAATGGTTCATGATCGAAGCGTGGAGCGGTTTTAAGGGCCGCCCTCGTTTCTGTGTTCTTTTACCATAATAATCAAATAGTTTTTCCCGCATCGATATTTATCCCCTCTGACTTGCTATCGGTCATGCAGTTTGGTTTACATATTGTAAGAATATTTGACAGTCAACCCAGCGGACCTCTTCCGAAGTCCATGAGAATTTCAGCTATAAATTATTGAAAACATATGATTTGCTTTCAGCACACTTCTCTGAATGAGACATGGTGTACGTTTTGCTTAGGGTTTTCGACGCCCAAAAAATAAAAAATTCAGACATCGATCAAGGTAAGCCCGGAATGTCTTTCCCCGATGAGGCTTAATGTGATAATATGAATCTACAGTCTGATAACTAAATAAATAGGCAAGCGGCCTAACCGTATGGGGCGAATAACTATAAAAATTTTTCCGGGAGGTGATTTCAACCAGATTGGAAATTGCGAGTGGAATAATGCGCGGCGTGGGCCGTCGGACGCGGAAACAAGATCCCAGAAAACCTGGAAATCTCGTGTCGCCGGGCAGAAATCCGGACACGAACTTAGGAGGAGTTTATGAGACGTTACATGACGTTGGGGCTTTTGGCCGCCCTATGGTTTATCCCGGAAATCGCCTGGGCGGCCGGTGGCGGCGGAGTGGCGGAACTGGTGCTGGTCGCCGATACCCGAAACCTTAGCGGAGTTCAATTGTATTTCGCCAATCTTTATAATGAAGATATCGTTATGTTCGCTGCCTGGTCCGTGATCCTGACCACCGGTTTGGGATGTGCCCTGGGCGTGATCATGGACGTCATCATGTCCAGGATCGGTATCGACCTGCATAAGCGAAGTCTGGTTGAACATTGATCCGAAAACGCATGGAACCAAACTGAGAAGGAGCGAATAAAGATGGAATTTTTCTATATGCATATGCCGATTTCCGGTGTGGAAATCTGGTGGCCCGGCCTGGTACTCATCGGTTTTTCCGTGGGGGTCATCGGTGGTTTCTTCGGGATGGGCGGCGCCTGGATGGTAACGCCCGGTTTGAATATTCTAGGCTTTCCCATGGCCTTCGCCATCGGCACGGACGTAGCCCACATGGCCGGCAAGTCCATGATCTCCACCATGCGGCATTCCAAATTCGGCAATGTGGATTATAAAATGGGTTTTGTCATGGTTTTGGGAACCTTCATCGGCATTGAATGTGGGGCCCAGTTAGTCATGTACCTGGAAAAACTGGGACAAGTCAGCACGGTGGTCCGCTGGGTCTATGTCCTTGTCTTGTTTCTGATCGCGTTCATGGTTTTCTACGACTACTACAAGGCCACCATCGGGGCTAAAAAAACCAAGACCGATGATCCGGCTCACCCTGGTACGGGTGGGGGCTTGAACTTCGCTCCGGCGCTGCACAAGATCAATATTCCCCCCATGGTGGAATTCAAGATTTCCGGAATTCGTTGCTCTTTATGGCTGCCCATGTTTGTCAGCTTCATCACGGGTGTGTTGGCCGGTTTCCTCGGTATCGGCGGTGGTCTTATCCGTATGCCTTCCCTGGTCTATTTCGTGGGATTGCCCACCCATATCGCCGTGGGCACCGACCTGTTCGAGGTCATGATTTCCGGATTGTACGGCGCCTTTACTTATAGTCTCAAAGGACGTATCGAGATGGTGGCCGTTTTCGTGATGCTATGCGGCGCGGCCATTGGCGCTCAGATCGGCACTGTCGCCACCAAATACGCCAAAGGCTACGGCATCCGCATCCTGTTCGGCTGCGCGGTGGTGGCTTGTATGATCTCGGTCATTCTGAAGCAGTACAAAATCGACACCGCGGCCACGGTCCTGATTCTGGGAGCCATTTCCGTCATCTCTCTTTATATCTGTGTCATCATGTTTCGAGGAGCGGCGAAAGAACTGGCGGAAAAGAAAGCCAACCTGTCCCAGTGACCCGGGGGACGGACGAGTAGAAAAGCATGGAGGTAGTCATGAAAAAAAATAGATGGTTGGCCGGCCTGATTGCGATGTTCATCATCCTGGTCATGGCGGCTCCGGCGGTTCTGGCCGGTGGAAACGTGATTCAGGGAACCTGCGTCAGCTACGACGAGGAAAAGAAAATTCTGGTGATCAACGACGAGTTGGATAAAAAGGACAAGACTTTTGACGTATCCACCGCCAAGGTCGGGGCCAAACCGGAAAAAGGGAATACCCTCCGGGTGGCTTTTAAAAAAGATGGTGACAAGCTAATAGCCCTTAAAGTCCAAAACGTTACCAAGCAGGATATTCGCAAAGGTTGATGGATATCCGTCCGGCGATACGCGGACTTCGGCTCACGTAAACCGCCGGACGGACCATAGAAGTTCCTCACAGCTGGCTACGAGGAATGCGCTGGTTGGCATGTTCACCAAGGAAACATTCTGTTAATTTATAGTGGTTCTCGAAAGTTTCTTCGTTTTGAAGTATCATTGTCATTTCGAGGAGCGGCCACAGGCCGCGACGAGAAATCTCCAACACTACCAAATCACAATGAGATTTCTCCCTTCGGTCGAAATGACCGACCGGGGTGTTCGTAAATGAGCCGGGATTTTGACCGCATCATTCCGAAAAACTTTCGAGAACTGTTATATCATCTACCTGAAGGTGGGAATTAAAATGAATTTCAAAAAAGCCAAAATAGTCGCCATCGCCGATTTTTTCATCCTGGCGGAATTGACTTTGGCTGTTTATATGGCTCATCGTTATCCGGAATATCTGACCGGCGCGTTTCTGATCACCTTCATCCCTCTGGCGATTATCACGGTGGTCATGTGTAAACGGGCTCTAAGACGTATTCCCGACGAGGAACCGGAAGTGAACCCGGCCAAGGTGGAAGCGGACGTGACGCCGACGTTGTAAAACCGGCTTCAACAATCCATCCGCCCGATATTCCCCGGCGGGCGAACTCCCCGGTTAGCCGCTCAAGACGGTCATTTGGTTGGCGGCTTAGCATTAACTGATGCCTGGCTATCTGCTTCCTGAACCGAATTGGCTTCGGCCGCGGCCTTTAAAATGGCGTCCCACCTGGTCGGGGCCGGTTCCGTAAAGATGGTTTGCCATTCTTCCCTGGTTAAAACCAGTTCCATATATTTCCCCACCGGAAACAACGCTTCCCAACAAACCAGGGCCCGGCGACAAGGCGCTCCGGAATTTGCCCGGCGGCAGTATTCAAACTGCAGCCGATGGCCTAGACTCGGGCAATAAACCGCCAGAGAATCGAAAATCGTCTGAACATCCAACATGGCTTAACCTGTCGAGGCCCTAGCCGGGCGACAAACCCTTAAATCCACCATCAAATCGCGGATAAGGCGCGTAAATCCTAGGCGAAACGCGAAGTTGGACCGATTTTGGCCCGCAGGCGT
>JADFXS010000105.1:0-2320 GCA_015233515.1 Deltaproteobacteria bacterium
TTGTTTATGCGCGGCCGAAAGGGGCCCCGTCTTACGAATTGCTTCACAGCTATACGGGCCGGCTGCGGCCTTCCAAAATTCGCTGGGATCGCCGGCAGTTTCCAAGGATTCGTGTTGATAGGAGAATCGGCGGCAACGGCTTCGTTGGGATTGCGGGCGTGGGCTGCCGTCGTCTTGGCAAGGACTTTGTCGGGGGAACCCTGTCGCTCTACGGTATTTCCTCGAGCGCTCATCCGTCCTACCGGATCGACCGGTATGTCATGTGGTCGGCCGACGGCCAGAAAAAGAAAACCGTGCGCGTTCCAAAAGTGCTTCGCTGGGAAATTGGCGAGGACATGGTTTTGAAGTGGCAGACGTTTCTATTAGGGACGATTCTGGAGTATTGCCGTTTTCATCCTCCGCTTGAGCGGGAACCGGGTCATTATTTGGCATCAGCGGCCAAGGCCCTGGAGGAAACGGTTGCCATATATGGATCCGTGCAGGAGACCGAACCGGAGCGTTTCAAAGGTTATTTGAAGCAAAGAATTATTGAAAAAATTCTCGATCAACAACGCCGAGAGCAGCACACCAGATCCGGAAAAAAGGGCATTTCTGCGAGTTTGGAAAGTTTTGATTTTATGACATCTGACCGGCAAACGAGGAAAGCATCGCCTGCGGAAGATGCGCTGGATTTTGGCTTGATGAGGGAGCGTCTGATCCGGGAGATGAAGTCCCGCCTGAAGCCATGGGCCTGGCGGATCTTCCGGCTTTTGCTCAAGGGGCATTCTAATAAGCAGATTGCTTCCCGGTTGCAGATCAAAATCAATTCGGTTTATACCGGTCTTGCACTTATCCGTAAAACTGTCGTGCGGAACGCGGAAGTCTTGGGGTTTGATCGAGGACGGCTGGAAGCCCTCATGCGGGGCCGCGGACCCGCCAAGAGCGCCCGGGAAGACCGGCCGCCCGCGCCATTTTCACAAACCCCTGGCGCCGATTCCCCCGGCGCGCGGATGGCGGGAACGAGGCAGAAGGCAGAAGGCAGAAGGCAGAAGGGCCGCTTTATCGGAGCGTTCGGCTTCAAGACCGACAAGCCTGACCAAACGAACCTTCCGCCTTCCGCCCTCGGCCTTCCGCCTGCGTCCGGCGCCCGGATGGCGGTAAAGAAGTTCGAAGTTGGAAGTTTGAAGTTGGAAGAAAAAACGGAAGGCGTTTCTTCGAACCTCCAACCTCCAACTTTCAACTCGCCGCCCTCAGGCGACGTCGGTACGGCAGAAGTGAAATTAAAGGGCTTTCAAGAACTCCTTAACGGATATTTCGCCGGCATGCAGGATGCTTTTAAGCGTCCAGCGGTCAACTTCCGGATGGTTTGGGACAATCAGCGGAAACTCTTTGTGGGGATGCTTCAATGTAATGTGGCTGCCCTTTTGGCTTACAACGTCATAACCTATGCGTCTAAGGGCGGCTACGATTTGGCGGCCGGAGAGAAGCGGGGGCTTCATTCTAAACGGCGAGTGTCAAGACCTGATGACTTTTGGATGGGCGGACTTTTTTGGGGTCCGGTTCAAGGTATAGTGCAATGGCTTCGCGGATATTTTTCAACACCCCCGTTTTTGTTTTTGCTTGCGACACGCATCCCGGAAGGGAAGGGACCGTCGCGACAAAATAGCCGTCGTCACCTGTCTGGAGAATCACTTTTAATTTCATCTTCTTTTCCTCACAAACCAGATGTTACTCCAGAAGCATCGCAATTACAAGGTTCAGCCGCCGGCGCACGGATGGCAGAACGAGGACGGTGGACGGTGGACGGTGGACGGTGGAATAAAAAAACGTCCAACATCCTTGGTGACAAATTTTCTTCCTCACCGTCCACCGTCCACCGTCCACCGTCCATTTCCCCCGGCGCCCGGATGGCGGACGAGGCAAGAGGTAAGAGGGGAGAGGCAAGAGGAAATACCGAGAGCCAAATATCGGAGCAAATGCGTGAATGGATCCTGCGCATGTTGCATGAGGAAGATAGTCCTTATAAATATAAGCACATTCAGATTCAAGAGTGGCTTTCCGGTGATGAGATCATACAGGCGAGTCTCAACCATATGTTGGCCGGAAACCAGATTAATGCAATTTCAACCGCTATGGGTTTCACGGATGAACCAGGTATGTTTGCGAATCTCGGCATATCTTCTTACGGTGATGGGCCGACGTACGCGGATTATCCTTTGGAATCGTACATTCATCTGACCCAGCAGTTGGAAGGAATGGATTATTCATTCGCGCCGAATCTCGAGGGCGCCCAAGTCTTATATCTCGGTCTCGGAGCCTGGACAGGGCGCATCCGCCGGTT
>JADFXS010000105.1:2337-9113 GCA_015233515.1 Deltaproteobacteria bacterium
CATGGTGGACGCCAGCGCTCTCACATTGAGATCGTTAGATTTTTATCTGGATCGCGAGATAAGGGAAGCCGGTAGGAACTTTTTGGAAGGAGTCCAACTGTTCGGCTATCGCAGGAATTTATTGGAATTGCCTCCGTATTTTTCTGACGCGATGGACGTCGTCACCGACCAGGGAGTTTTTGATAGAGCCGATGCGCCGTTCTTCGGAACCAAAGCGTTGGCGTTTGATGACGGACAGATGCTGCAGGCCCAAAACGAAATCGCTCGTTCGTTGAAAGACGGCGGCATCCATGTGTCCGTCAAGCCGTTTGAAATTCGTAGTTACCCCGATTCGATACCTATGAGATTTCTGTGCACCTTATACCCCAAGTCAGGGTGGTCGGTATTTCAAAGGCCGGACTTGAAAACAAGTGGTCTTGTCCCGACGGGAGAGTTTGGCTTTGTTTTTCAGAAACCGGGCGAAAATATTCGGTCTATGAGCGACACGGATCTTGCGAAGGTTGTTCAGGCGGCGGATACTAAATGGAGTGCCATGGGTGGTTCCCGATTGACGCAACCAGTCATTGCCAAACCCACGGTGACAAGCGGCCAAGCAGAGAAGCCTTCTTCGGAGGTTGCCTCATCCCTCACTGACTTGGGTACTTTCGTCACCTCTGTCGTGTATTTTCAGCATCGGGGCGGGTGGATGATGGTGGGAAGAGAGAAGCTCCGGATTTTGTTTAGAACAGTCAGAGGAAGAGAGCATCTCTTGGTCTGCGGTCCAAAGGCAAGACCGCTGGTCATTCAGGATTTCAAGAAGACTTTATTGAAAGAGCAAGCGGGCGAGAAAACCTGTCAGGTGACCGTAACGCTCACAGACGACCAGCGAAATTACCGCCAAGCTTCCTTGAAGGTCGAAAACCGCCTCGCCTCACTGGACGTTCAAGGTCTCTCCAAGCCCGTGGCCCTGGTCTTAAACGCCGACCATGCCTTTAAGGGGCCCAACGCCGGCGTCGCGGAGAACCTCTTTTGGGCCGAGGCCGGGTGGATGTCCCGTCTTCGCCGTATTGGCGGCCAGTCCCTGAGAATCCTTGTGGAAGGAAGCAAAAAAGAGGAGTTTCTCGAAAATGCCAGGGCCATTCTCGGCCCCGGTCAGGCTATCGTCTTCTCGGACGCGGAAGCGCTTCAGGCCAGCGTTCCGGCGAGTTTGAAGGATGGTCTTCAGTATGTTGCCCTGACCTCCGTGGACAGCCTTAATAACAGAGTGTTGGACCTTAATGAAGGTGTGCGGGTAAAGGCCAGAAGCCTCGGGGTGGATGTGTCCGGGGAAGGATACCACCGCTGGGGCGCGTATCTGCGTTTGGCCTTCCTTGAAGGGAAAATGGATAAACTGGAAGAATCAAGTTCCGCATTGGCCGACTTCGTGGATTGCTATTCGTCCGTCGGTAATATCAAAATAGACATCAGAAGCAACATCTCATCTTTTGTCCAGGTCTTGAACAACAAGGCCGCCGTCCCAGTCCTTATCAGCTTCGCATTAAGGCCCATTCCCTGTTCGCTTAACGAAGCCTTCCGCCTCTACCGCATGATGCAGCTTGTGGCGACGAATGCGTGATGAATAACTGAAATATATTGACATGACGACGGCCGTCATGCAGAATCTCACCTCCTATTCCAAGGGGAGAATTATGAAAATCGCGCGGTGTTATCTCGTTTTTCTTTGTTTCATTTTTGTTAGTACTAACCCGGCTTATTCCCTGACCCCTTCCCCCTCGCAGACCGGCGGCGGCATCCAGAAACAGGAAGAACAGCTGCGGGCGGCCGAGCGACTCGAAAAGCAAATAACAAAAGAAAAGACCAAGCCTGAGGAGCCGGTTGCCGAAGAAAAGCCGGGCCAGCCTGCGGAAGAAGGGCAGAAGATTTTAATCCATAAGATTGAAGTCAGAGGCGTGTCGCTCATTCCGCAGGCCCTGGTGGACGGGATAGTTAAGGATTATGAAGGCAAAGAGGCGGGGGTCAGGGATATGCAAAAAATTTGCGATCTGATCACCGATGAATACAGGAAGAGAGGCAGGGTCACCTCGAGGGCATATTTGCCGCCGCAGAATATCAAAGGCGGCACTCTGGTCGTTACGGTGCTGGAAGGAAGGGTAGGCAGCGTTGACGTCAGAAATAACAAATATTTCACCACCGCGTATCTTAAAAAAAAATTGCATGTGATATCAGGTGATTACCTGGATTATCAGGCGCTTCAAAAAACCCTCGTCAAAATAAACGAACACCCGGACAGGACCGTTAAGCTGGGTCTTGTGCCCGGCAAAGAGCCCGGAACAACGGATTTGATCCTGGATGTCCATGACCGCCTTCCGATTCATGCCAGCTATGAATATGACAACTTCGGCTCGCGGTACACTGCGTATGACAGGCACGGCTTTTCCGCCGAAGACAACAACCTCTTTGGCGTGGATGATAAATTCGCGGTCAAATACCAGAGGGGGCCGGACCAGTTTTATGATTCTACGAACCTTTCCTATAGTCTGCCCGTCACTGACACGCTTGATTTGGACATGTATTGGCTTTGGAGCAATTCAAAGCTGGGGAAGGAATTCGCGGCCCTGGACGTCAAATCAAAAACACAAATAGGCGGGGTGTCCTTTACCTACGGCGTTATTGACATGAACGCGCTTGAGTTCAAGGTCTCGGGCGGTTTCGATTACAAGCATAGCACCAACCTGATGGGCGGAGCCATGACTTCGAGGGATAATGACAGAGTCGTCAAAATCGGAGGCGACCTTGATCTCACCGATGCATGGGGCAGGACCGTGATCACTCTGGAAGAGGACGTGGGAATTTTGGGGTTTGGCCTGCGCAAAGAGGATCCGTTTGCCACAAGACCGGACGCCGGTCCCCAATTCCAGAAGCTTACCGGTTATTTGTATCGGCTTCAGCCGATGCCCTTCTCTTCCTCTATATTATGGAAGAACCAGTTCCAGGCGTCCAATGACAACCTGCTTTCGGTGGAGCAGTTTCAGTTGGGAGGCGTCTCCAATGTTAGGGGTTATGAAACCGGAGAATATGGCGGCGATCAAGGGATCGCCAGTACCGTCGAATGGTCTTTTCCCCCTTATTTTATTCCGAAGGATATGAAAGCGCCGTTTTCAAAAAGTACCTTGTACGACGCAGTGCGCCTGGTTGGCTTTTATGATGTGGGTTATACCGAAATCAATAATCCGTTGCCGACCGATCAAAAAAATCGAACGCTGCAGGGGTGGGGATACGGGATCCGGGGCAATCTGCCGGAAGATTTCTCCGCGAGATTCGAAGTGGCCTACCCCATTCATCCCAAACTTCATTCCGATGATGCCGCAAAATTTTACGTTGATATCGCAAAAAAGTTTTGACCGCGATAATTTTTTTAAAATAGTTTTTCCCCATTACAATATTTACGATCATTTTTAATCAAGTTCTACAATCTCTGATTATTTATAACTCGTTATAAAATAACGAGTTAACTTGCGCAATTGACTTTGATCTGATAACATCCCAAGTTATGTTTTTGCGCCCGGCGCAGTTTGATCGGATGAGCGACTTCAAAAGTACGGTTTATTCAAAAAAATACTTATGCCCCAACGGTCGAAAAGCCAAATAATGCAAGCCCGCAAGTCGGCGGTAAACAGGCCGCGGCTGTTGCTCTCCTTCCTGGCTTTGGGCGTTTTGTGTTTTGGTTCAAACGCGTTTTGCGATTCTGTCGCCACGGTGGCTCCTTTGGCGACTGCCCCCAGAGTTCATACCAAAGCCTTCTCCGATCACCCCAAAGAGCATTCGGGGCAGCATGTTCGTTCCTACAAGGGCATTCCGCGGCCTGTAGTGACTACGCCGTTTAAGGTTTCTTTGATTGAGGGGCAGGGCACGATCAGGCAATTCGGCGACAAAACGATCATCAAAATTGCCACGCCGAATGCTATTTTGGAAGGCAATCTCTCCACAGACGCCAACGACATCGTAAAAATTTTTATGCTTTCTCCCTCCGATAGCGCCCTGTTAAGATCCACTACCGGTTTAGCGACCGATGCCAACGGTTTCTACTGGAGCAACGCCAATCTTTTTATGGTGAATACCGCGGGGTTTGTGTTTGCGCCTTCCGCACGGGTGCGCGCCGCGAACATTCTGGTATCTACGCTTAACATATCCAATTCCGATTTCCTCAGCGGCTGCGCCACCGGTCAATACAAATTCGCCGGCCAAGGCACTTACATTATCAACCAGGGCAGTCTTATTCCCCAGCCCGGAGGCTATGTCTGTCTGTTTTCCCAAGCTATCAGGAATGAAGGCACTATTGAAGCCAGGCTGGGCAATGTAGCCGTCGCGGCGGGCGAAAAGATCACCCTCAAGACGGTGGATCTTGACGATCAGGGCACTATTTTTGTGGCGATTGATAAGGCGGTGGAGAGCGAAGTCCTTGGCCCCGATGGAACTAAACTGAATAGCGCTATTGAGAACAAGGGGACGATTTCTGCCGACGGCGGTAAAGTGCTGCTGACTACGAAGGTTCTCAATAAGATATTCGATCATGCCATCAATAATTCCGGCATCATTGAAGCCAAAACGCTCACCATTGGCAAAGACGGCGAAGTGAAGCTCGCCGCTGAAGGCGCGCCGGTCATAAATACCGGGACGATCACAGCGGGCAAAGTAAAAATTCGTGTTAAGAATGCCAATTTTACCAACCAGGGTAAAATTGTAAGCGAATCAAAAAATGTCAGCATCAAGGTCAAAAATGCGACATTTATCAACCGGGGAAGCGTGATTGCCAAAGCTCCGGTTGTTGTTCCCCCCGTAACGATTGCCATCGCCCCCGCTCCGGCAATCGGCAGCGTTAAGATCAGCGCGACCGATATTATTCAGGATGGCGTCATTTTTGCCGATAACCTTGTAAGCATCAGAGCCGAAAACTCGGTTTCAACCACTCTCCCGATCATTGAAGATACCGCCAAGAGCACCGTTAACCAGGGGCCTTATTCAGCTGACGGGTCACCGATAGCGATCATTAGCGGAGGTCAGGTCAGTATCACCGCCAAGCAGATTGGCTCATACAATTATGCTATCAAGATCCTTTCGCCTTCCACGGCTATTTATCGGACAACCGGGGACATAGATATTTCGGAATCTCTGGGTATCGGAACGAGTATTTTGTTCCGGGGCCCGCCAGAGGGTGGCTTCGCCATTATTTGCAGTACAGGCACAGATTTAACCCTCGCAGCAAGCGAAGGCTTCATAGATGTGCGCAAAGGCGTCAGGCTCACCGCGCAAAACCTTACGCTTCAGTCCCAAAGGGGCATTTATTCGGCAGGATCAATTACTACCCCGAATATTCTCCGCCTCACGTCAGCAGGCGATATCTACTCACTTGGTGTTTTGGAATCTTCCCGCTTAATTGAGCGCGGCAATACTTTCCAGGTGGGCGGTGTTTTTCACCCGGGTCAGGCCGACTTAAAGAATGCGGATAACGCCGTAGAGTATTCGGCGGATACCCATTTATCCGCCCAAATTACCGATCCGGCCAACGTAGTGGTTGATGCCGGAATAACCCTCACTTTGGACGCGGACACTTCGTTCAGCGCCGGAAACGCTTTCCTGATGGATCCCACCTCCACGATCAGTGGCGGTGGATACAATCTCGCTATTTCGGCGTCTAACGACTCTTCCTTGGGGAACATCAACAATGTAAATTTGCTTACTTTGAGCTCAGGCTCCGGCTCCAACGTCACCTTCACCTCCAATTCCGGTTCGACATTTAAAGTCATAACGGTCAAGACCAACCATTTCGCTATTCTTTCGAGAAGCTCAGGCACCGGTACCTCCGCCAATCCCATCATGGTCTATGCAGTTTCCAACGCGCCGGGCGGATTGCAGTATGTAGCCACGTCAGGCCTCGGCCTTCATTACAAGCTTGCCAATAACATTGATGCCTCCGAAACATCCCAATGGAACAGCGGCGCGGGGTTTGTGCCGATAGGCGATTCCGCCGCAGCTTTCATAGGATATTTCGACGGAAACAGCCTCACCGTTTCCAACCTGATGGTCAATGTTACTTCCGGCAATCCGGCCGGATTATTCGGGTATATTGCCAGTGCGGGCACGATTGCTAACATGCATCTGGCCGATGCCAGTATCACCGGCACCACGAATGTGGGCGGGCTGGTGGGAATCAGCAATCTTGGGACTGTCAATAATTCATCCAGCTCCGGCACGGTGACCGGCGGCATCGGAGTAGGCGGTCTGGTGGGGTGGAACGGGGGATTTGTCAATCAATCCTATAGCGCCGCCGGCGTTATCGGCGGCGGGGATGATGTGGGCGGGTTGGCGGGATGGAACAACTGTTCGATTGATAGTTCGTACAGCACCGGAAATGTCAGCGTAACCGTGAACATCAGCGCAAGCGGTAGTGAAAATGTGGGTGGGCTGGTGGGGTATAACTATGGGGGCACTATCACCAATTCCTATAGCACCGGCAACGTAATTGAAAATGAAGCCGGCAGTTCCAACAATGCTCTCAATATTTATAACTATGTCGGCGGGTTGGCGGGGCGGAACGACAACATCATTGACAGGTCCTACAGTACGGGAAATGTAACCGGGAATATCATCATCGGCGGGAGGGGGTTTTTTATGATAACCAATGATGTTGGCGGATTGGTGGGATTGAATCACGGACAGATATTCAACTCGTTCACCACTTCAATCGTGAGCGGGAGCATTTATGTCAGTGGGTCTTGGATTCATTACTATTTTGGCAG
>JADFXS010000106.1:0-3081 GCA_015233515.1 Deltaproteobacteria bacterium
TGATACTTTATAAATCTAAATGTCCAAACTCCAGGCCCGGCGATTCATCGCCGGGAAATCGTTTCACATATATAATATTTTGTCGCGTAGCGACTAACCAATCCGTGGGTTGAAACCCACGGCTACCATCCTTCAGCCGCTATGCGGCGAACAAGAGATTTCTCCCTTTTAACGAAATGACAAACCGCGATGCTGATGGAAAAAACGGAGGAGAGGAGAAGTAGACCGCGCCATTCCGAAAAAACTTTCGAGAACTACCATATAAAGAGGTTTGGAAATGTTCACTAAAGTCGTTTGTCCCTGGTGGTTTGCCTATACCTTTGACAATTTTTTACGCCGTTTGATCCATGACCCGGCCCGGCTATTGGGATCGTATGTCGCTCCGGGTCAAACCGTGGTGGACGTCGGTTGCGGGATGGGCCATTTTTCCTTGGGATTGGCCGGGTTGGTCGGCCGGAACGGCCGAGTGATCTCCATTGATTTACAGGATAAAATGCTGGCGACTGTAGGACGGCGAGCGGAACAAGCGGGCTGGAGCGACTTGATCCAGAGGCGGAAATGCCGATCCGACGACCTTATGGTGAGCGATCTCAAGGGGCTGGCGGACTTCATCCTGGCTTTTTGGATGGCGCACGAAATTCCGGATATTGGCCGTTTCATGCGGCAAATCAAGGAAACACTCAAACCGGCCGGTCGCTTTCTGCTGGCCGAACCCAAAATTCACGTCTCGATGCCGGAATTCCAAGAGGAAGTTCAAGCCGCGGTCAAAGTCGGATTCACTCTGGAGGCCCAGCCCACCGTGGCCTTAAGCCGAGCGGCCTTATTTCAATCTTGACATGCAAAAAAATTAGTAAATCATTTTTGCCCAAGGACGAGCGGCCCAAGCCGCGAAGAGAAATCCCTAAGACAAGAAAACTATTCATGAAAACGACGGAGACTTCTCGCTTCGCTTCGAAATGACAGTATGCGAACGTTTCTTGGCGCCATAACCCAGCGGTCCGTAGAGTTGGCTATTCGAAATGACTGTAAGCGATCGATCTGCGGGGGACCTTCAATATCGGTTTATTACCAAACCCATATCTTGGGGAAAGTATAGTAGGCATACGTGGCGCTGGCGGCCGCGGTTATCATCAGAAGCGCCCCCAAGGCTTGGATGACTCGACCGCGCCTGACGGCGGATGGTCCGGAAATTATTTTGGTATCCCGGAGGACCTTCAGGCCGCGCGGTGGAAACCGTTCCTCTCGGGAGGTTCGCCGTCCGATCACGAACATATACAGGCCGATGGGGATAACCGATCCGAAGGTGACGACCAGGCCGATCTTAATGGTCTGGACAGCTTCCTCCGCGGGCAGGGTTTTCAGATGGAATACCAGTCGAGGCAGGCCCCATTGGAAAAGAAAGCCGACTATGACCATGACTACTATCACTATGACCACCACGGTTATTCTGGTGGTTCGGTCCGCCCGGACTATCTCTTCCGTCATATTGTTTTCCTATGGAGGTGATTGCAGAGCCGCCCTTCCGGGCCAAAATTCCTAGTTTTGCAATCACCTCTATCAAATATAAAATATTTTTCCACGTCATCTTGCCATGGTTTGAGATGTTGATCAACAGAAAGAACCGCCGGTCGTCATTTCAGTGCCCCGAAGGGGCCTCAAGATTGCAGCCCGGCGATTCATCGCCGGGAATCGTTTCGTATCAATAACATTTTGTCGCCGAGCGACTAACCGATCCGGGGGTTGAAACCCACAGCGGGCATTTTTCAACGAGGGCGATTGATTAATCACCCCTACAGCGCGGCGACCAGGAGATTTCTCCCTGCGGTCGAAATGACAGAAAGTGGACGTTTCTAGACTCCATAACCCGTAGCTTCGCCACGGGTCGGTTACTCGAAATGGCCGTAAGCGTATGTTTTTTGGCTTCACAACCCACCGAGACGCGGCGGGTTTACTCCTATGGCCCCGGATTGAAGAAAAATTCACCGACTACGGAAGATGCGTCCCAAGGCACTTGGCGGCCGTTGGTTTCTTGTTTTACTCCCGCCCGGGTCAGTTTGAAGACCTGTTCCAAGGTCTTGCCTTTCACGTCCAGATTGGCCAACAGATGTTTGGTGTAAGTTCCGTTCCTGCCGTTCCCATCCTCGGCGGTCTGGCCAGGAGCCGTGGCAAAGGCGATGAACGTGCCGTTTCCGGTCGGGTCTATGGTGATGGGGGCCAGGCCGCCTGATGCGCTGGATCGTTTGAGACCACGGCCCAGGGGATTATCGCGGCAGGCGTCCAGAATGACGATGTTCAGACCGTTCTTCGCCTCATTTATTTGTTCCAAGACCCAATTAACGTTGACCGCCTTGTATTTGACCTCGGATTCCGTCCTGATTTCCGCGCCGATGGGAATCATGTAATTAACACTGCCCACTTGTATCCCATGCCCGGCATAATAGAACAAGCCCGCGTCTCCGTGCCGTAAGGTGCGACTGAAGCGGACAACCGCCTCCTCCATTTGCTGCTGATTGGCTTCGATCAAGGTATCAACGCGGAAACCCAATTTTTTCAACTTAGCGGCAATATCGGTCGCGTCGTTGGGTGGATTGGAGAGAGCATTATCCTTGTAACCGCCGTTGCCGATGACCAGGGCCGCCTTGGATCCGCTTCCGAAATTCATTACTTCGGAAACATCGGCCGTAGACCCGGTGGAAACCACTTTGTCGGTCATGGCTCCTGGTTGCTTTGTTTGAGGAGCAGGAGCACCGGCGGGAGCCGCGCTGGCGGTGAGGGTCGCTTGGGTCGAGTCGGTTGTTCCGGCCGCGGGTTTTGCCGCGGGTGCCTCGACGGTTGAAGCGGCTTTCGGGGGAGTTACAACCGCAGGTTGAGTCGAGTCGGTTGTTCCTATCGCGGGTTTTGCCGCGGGTGCCTCAACGGTCGACGCGGCTTTCGGCGGGGTCACCACCACTGGTTGGGTCGAGTCGGTTGTTCCTATCGCGGGTTTTGCCGCGGGTGCCTCGACGGTTGAAGCGGCTTTCGGGGGGGTTACAACCGCAGGTTGAGTCGAGTCGGTTGTTCCTATCGCGGGTTTTGCCGCGG
>JADFXS010000106.1:3181-9099 GCA_015233515.1 Deltaproteobacteria bacterium
GTTACAACCGCAGGTTGAGTCGAGTCGGTTGTTCCTATCGCGGGTTTTGCCGCGGACGCATCGACGGCCGAAACGTCTTTAGACGGCGCGACCGATGTCGTTTGGGGCGTCTCGGTTGCTACGGCCGTGGTTCTGGTCGCGGAGGCCTCAACGGTCGACGCGGCTTTCGGCGGCGTGACCGCCGCCGTTTGAGTTGTGTCAGTCGTAACGCCGACCGGGTTTAGAGCCGAAGTCAGAAATGGTTTGATTTGTTCCAGGTTTTTTTGGGCGGTGGTGTTGTCCGGGGCGAGTTCAAGGACTCGGGAGAAATTTCGCCCCGCTTCATCATATCGCTTCAGCTTGGTGAAAGCCAAGCCCAAGCCCACCAAGGCGTCCACGTTTTTAGAATCGAGTTCCACGGCTTTGAGGTAATCGTTAATGGCCCCATCGGGGTCATTCAGATATATTTTCGCCGAGCCCCGATTGAGATAGGCATTGGCATAGTTCGGGTCTATCTGCAGCGCCTGGTTATAATCGGTTATGGCCCCTTGATGATCCTTGGTCAGGTTACGAACCAGGCCCCGTCCCAACCAGGCCCGACAGTTGGCCGGATTGATTTTTACTGCCAGATCGAAATCCTTCATGGCCTCCCGGTAATTTTTCAAACCATGATAGGCGATAGCTCTTTTACGATGAGCTTCGCTGTATTGAGGCTCCTGCTTGCCTATCGACGCGTGGATACTGACCACTTTGGTGAAGGCTTCCACCGCTTCCAAATATTGTTGAATCTCTAACAGCAGTTCACCTTGCTTGAAATAAGTCTCGGCCTGTTGGTCTAAAGTGGGTTCCGCGGCAAAACCTAGTGAAGGGCCGGTCATTCCGGACGCCAAGATCAGAAACAGGCTAAAAACCACCAAAATCAGCCGGTCCCGGGTCCGGTCGGGACGCGAGCGGCGGGCGAGCGGCTTAAATATGCCGATGACGTCAGAATAATCGGTCATGATCTTCCCCTGGCTGAAACCTGGCGATTAGTCGGGCGTGATGGATAATTTTCTGGATACAATACCACCCGCCCCGTCACAGTCTGTGTCGTTCCCTGTAATGGCATCCGGTGATAGTTACTTAAGAACACACAAATCGGAGAAACTGTTTCCTATAAATTTTTCGGGACCGGTACCGGTTATTGGTCCGCTGTTTATTCTATCTTCGCCGGGGGTTCCGTTGTTGTGCCCGTTTGAGTGCCGGTCTGGGCGCCGGTGGATGCCCCGCTCTTGGCAGCCGCGGGCGCCTTGGCCGGCGGCGTTTTCGAGGTTGAAGTCGATGTCGAAGTTGGAGTCGAAGTCGAAGTTGGAGTCGAAGTCGAAGTTGGGGTTGCCGCCGAGGGGCGCGTGTCGCGTTTGGTAAAAGGATTGTTACATCCGACGATTAAGATCATCAGACTTAATCCTAATGCCAACACCTTGACCAAACTGGTCGTTAGAAACTTGTACGCATTAGCTTTAGCATAAGTGGGTTTTCGCGCCCAATCGGCGATTTGGCGATGGATTTGAGTCAAGCTGACCAGGACTGAGTGTCCTTGGAAATTCATATTTTTCCTCCCTCCCGGTCGTGTTGTTTTGCCCAAAATTTCTTCTTTCCATTGGTCGTTATTGGATAGTCCGAATATAAGGCCGCGATAGTCGATTATAAAACCTACCGTCATAATCAATATCATATTATCCCAAGTCAACCGCGGAAGCAACTCGATTGGTATCCACATTTTTACTGAATAAAATTTGGTATATAGATCGATATTGCGGCAAAAGGATTGACACCTCCCGGCGTAGATATTAGGTTGAAAGCGCCATTGGGCGCCATATCCGTCTTAAAAGCTAAATTTGCTTTATTAAGTCGGCGCTAAGCGGCAAATCATGGATGGTGAATATTAGAATAATATGTCTGGCAATCTAATTTTTATGGCCGGGCCGCGGGCCTTGGCCATGATTCGGGATGGCGGTCTGACGCCGGATCAAGTCGATGTCATGGCCGGAGCGGCCGGCGGGCCGAAATGGCTGGTGCTTAGTCATCTGGACCGGGCCATTTTCGGTTCGTGGCTGAAAGAACGCCGGCCCCGCCCCTTGCCCCTGGTCGGAGCTTCCATTGGTTCCTGGCGTTTTGCCGCCGTCAGTCAGGCCGACCCTCTGGCGGCCATCTCCAGTTTTGAAGCCGAGTATATCCATCAAGCGTATACCCCTAGACCGACGCCGGTGGAAATCACCGCGGAAAGCATGCGTATCCAGGAAGCCTACGTCCCTGACGCCGCCCTGGACCGGGTCATCAATCATCCTTGTCACCGGTTGCATTTTCTGGTGGTTCGCTGCCGGGGGCCTTTGGCCTTTGAAGGCAAACTTATCCAGGTTATCGGTTTGGGGGTCGCGGCCGGACTGAATATGATCACCAGGCGCAGCCAGCGATTGCTATTTCAGCGAACCGTGTTCCACGATCCGCGACAAGCCGGATCCTTGATCATCCCCAATGGCTTTCCCACGCGTTTGGTACCTTTGACTAAAAGTAACTTCCGTCAGGCGCTCATGGCTTCCGGGTCCATTCCCATGGTCATGGCGCGAGTCCGGGACATTCCCGGCGCTCCGACCGGGACTTATCGCGACGGCGGCATTCTGGACTACCATCTGGATCTGGCCTATAATCTGAACTCGGGTTTGGTCTTGTACCCGCATTTTAGCAATCGGATCACGCCGGGTTGGTTCGACAAGAAGCTGACCTGGCGGCTGCCCCGATACCTGGACCGAACCCTGGTAGTGGCGCCCTCTCCGGATTTTATCCAAAGCCTGCCCTTAGGCAAGATACCGGACCGGGATGATTTTCAATTGTTTTTGGGACGGGATCGGGAGCGTATCGCCTACTGGAAACAAGTGGTTCAAGCATGCGCATATTTGGGACGGGAATTTCTGGACGTAGCGGGATCCGGCCGGATTAGGCGGGTGGTACGTCCCTTGTTGGAGTAACTCTGCCTAGGAAATAGCCATTTTTTTAAGGAGGAGCTTTATGATTCGACTCTTGTTAGCCGGGGGCTTTTTTATGTTTCTACTGACCGCTTTCCCAGCCGCCGCCTTTGAAACCGATATCATCAAGACTTCCGGAGGCGACTTGGCCATTACGTTCATCGGCCACGGAACCTTGATGTTCAAGTACGGCGATAAAATTATTCATGTGGATCCGTGGTCCAAATTAACCGACTATGACAACCTGCCCAAGGCGGATTTGATCCTGATCACTCACGAGCATCAGGATCACCTGGATTTAGTGGCTTTCGATAAAATCAGAAAAGATGGGACCGGCATTATTTTCAACGCCGCCGCCGCGGACAAACTCAAAACCGGCGCCATCCTGCGCAACGGGGAGACCATCACGGTCAATGGCTTGAAAATAGAGGCTGTTCCGGCCTATAACCTGGTTCATAAAAGAGACAGCGGCCAGCCCTATCATCCAAAAGGCACGGGCAACGGGTATATCATCACCTTTGGCGACAAAAGGGTTTATGTCGCCGGAGACACGGAAAACACGCCGGAAATGAAAACCCTGACCGGGATCGATGTGGCTTTTCTGCCCATGAACCTGCCGTACACCATGACGCCGGAAATGGTGGCCGACGCGGCCAAAGCCTTCAAGCCCAAGATACTTTATCCGTATCATTTCGGGGACACCGATGTCTCCAAGCTAACGGCCCTGCTCAAGGGGCACCCGGAGATTGAAGTCAGACTTCGCGCCATGAAATGAATCGTTGCGCGTGGTGACAAGAATGATTCCTTTAAGAAACAGCCTCGCCGGCTTGGGCACTAACCAGAACGAAGTTCATTGATTTAATGCTGTTTTTCAGACCCCTGGTTCCCAAGCTCCGGCTTGGGAATCAGTTTTGAGGGAAGCTGGAGCTTCCCGGCTTCTTAGCTCCCAAGCTGGAGCTTGGGAGCTAGCTGGAAGCCCATTATTTGGCTCTGTTTTTCAGGCTATTCAGCACCCATTGTTGATATTGATCGAAATGATATGATTCCGATCAGCGCCTCGTAGGGGCCGCAAGCTTGTAGCCCGGCGATTCATCGCCGGGAATTCGTTTCGCATATATAACATTTTGTCGCGTAGCGACTAACCAATCCGTGGGTTGAAACCCACGGCTATCCTCTTTCAGCCGCAACGCGGCGGCCAGGAGATTTCTCCCTACGGTCGAAATAATCGCAAGCCGCGGGGTCGGGCACTCCTAAGCGGATAACCGCGGGAAAGACTCAAAGACGGGTGTAAGAAAGCTTTTCAGAGAGTCAAGGCCGCCAGGACCCTGGCCCAGACCAAACCGTCAGCCCCGGTCGGATCTGGTTCCCGGGTCAGGAGGGCTTTTTGCAGGACGATCTCGTCCGTTTCCAGGATGGTCGTCAAGGCCGCCAGGTCCTGATCGGTCAGATCGCTCCAGGAAAGGTTTTTCGCGATACGGGCGAGCATGACGTCCAGCTCCAGGGTGGATCGCCGCCGGCAAAGGTATTTCAAGCGACGGATCAATAGTTCACGGTCATCGGACATAAGTTTGGGCGTAACCTCTGAAGAAAAATCATATTCGGGATGCATATCAGGCCGGTCGGGAAAAAACAACGATTTTGAACCACGTGATGGATAACCCTAGCTCGGATGTTAAGTTTTATTAATTTTTTAACTCAGCCCGGATGTGATACAATACTAACTATCAGGCCAGTATATTCTACAGATGCCGAGATAACTTTTCAGTTTAGAAAAATTTTTTTCGAGCCGGAAATGCAAACAACATGAATGCCGATTACTTACTCGATATTCCTTATACCAATCAGTTCTACGAGAATCTCAACCCTTGGCTCTTGAACTATATCCGCGCCATCCATGGATATTCGCTACCGAGTCTGGATAAAGGCTTCACTTATTGTGAACTGGGCTGCGGTAACGGACTGAGTCTCAATGTCCTGGCGGCGGCCAATCCGGCGGCGTCTTTTTTCGGCGTGGACATGAACCCCGAACACATCGCCGCGGCCCGTAATCTGGCCCAAGATGGAGAACTCACCAACCTCAATCTCATTGAAGAGAATTTCGCCGATCTGAGTCGGCATAATCTGCCGGACTTCGATTTCATCACCCTGCATGGGGTTTTTTCCTGGATCAGTCCCCAAATGCGCGCCACCATTACCGCTTTCATCGAACAGCGGCTCAAGCCCGGCGGCCTGGTCATGATCAGCTACAACACTCCTCAGGGCTGGGCCGTGACCGCGCCCATCAGGGATTTTCTTAGGAGTTTCGTTTTTTCCGGCGAGGGAGATTTGTTGGAAAAGGCCAAGAACGGCCTGATGGAACTGCAATTTCTCAGGGATTCCGGCGCGGCCTATTTCCAGCTCAACCCGCTGGCGGCTTCGATCCTGGATAGCTTTTTCCAACTGGACCTGCGATACATTGTACATGAATTCCTTACGCCTTATTGGCAACCCATGTACTTCAGCGAGGTTCTGGGGCAGATGCGCGACGTGGGTCTGGAATACGTGGGTTCTTATCCGGTGGCGAACAATTACGGCGAGGTCTCCGTGCCCAAGGAACTCCATAACTATTTCAAAGGGCTCCCCGATCGGACGACGGTGGAAATGCGCAAGGATTTCGTCAATATGACCCTTTTCAGGAGCGATATCTACCTGAAACCCGACCGGGGAGTCAGAAACCCCGATATTCTCGAAGGTTATCGCGATCTGGTTTTCGGGTCGGTTCTACTACCCGCTAAATTCTCTTTCAAGGTCCCGGCGGCTTTTGGCGGGATTATTAACCTGGAAGGAGATATCTTCAAAAAGCTGGTCCAAATTCTGGCTGGAACATCCTGTCGGGCCGCCGACATTTTCAATCATTCCGACCTGGTGTCCTACAACCCCAATGAACTGCGTTCCGCG
>JADFXS010000107.1:0-7851 GCA_015233515.1 Deltaproteobacteria bacterium
AATTGAGGGTCAGGGACGTGGTCGACGGTCAAGGGCTAGTGGTGGAGCGCATTTGGTATGCCAGGCAAACCATCAAAGGCAAAAAGGAAGGCCAAGCTAAAGCGGTCCATCCCTCGGCCAGGGAAGCATTGCAGGCCTTAGTAGATGAATTAAAGGCTGATGGATACGGACTATACAGCTACTTGTTTCGAGGACGGCAAGAAAACCGGCCACTGGACCGTAAGACGGTCTATTGGACGTTCCGGAAAATATTCTCAAATTGCGGGCTATCCGGCAAGCTGGGGACACATTGCATGCGCAAGACTTTCGCGGATCGGATCTTCGAAGCCACGGGACGGGATATTTTTAAAACGGCCAAGGCGCTGGATCACAGACAGGTGAACAGCACGCCAAGTTATTTAAGTTTCAGGGAGGAAGAACTGGAAGGCGTGGTGACGCGGACGTTTGATGAAGTGCTGGAAACTAGACATTTTCAGCAAACGGATAATTGCGTGTCTTGAGTAGCATCCAGTTGCATACAGTAGCATGACCGTCAAAGAACCGACAGTTATAACCGTGAAAGACTTGGCCGCCCGGTTCGGGTGTCACCCGGAATCGGTGAGACGCCTGGTCCGGTCCGGAAAGCTTTCGTGTTTCCGGGTCGGGCGAGCGATGAGGTTTAGAGCCGAAGATGTGGAAGCCTACGAGAAGTGGAGTGGAAGGAATGAGCGATAAAAAAGCTAAATCGAACCCATGTTTATTTTTTCGACCTCAATTGCGGTCAGAAAAATAAACATGATATTTTATCCCTATCCGTGGAGCCGAAGGCCTTTCAGAGGAAAAAATGACAAATAATTATGATCAGTTTAAACACAAAATGCGCGTACGAAAACAATGGAATTGCGCTGAGTGTGGCAAAATAATTGAGATAGGCGAAACTTGTATGAGTGTTTCTCGCTATCACGGGAAAGAATTTGAAACATTACGTATGTGTTTGGTTTGTGGAATAGACGCAAAAGTGGGATATAGTGAAAAGGAATGAGCGATAAAGGCCTGGTTTTAATTGCACTGCTAATCGATGCGTGGGTCAACGGTAAAGCTCATATCACCGATGAGGCCAAAGCCGCATTTGCGGAGGACGGAGTAAATATAGAAGCCACTATAAACCAAATAATGGAAAAAATGAAAAAGTCGTCACAAGAAGCGAGGCTACGGGGAGGAGAGGTTAACTATGACGAATAAATTTTTCAAAGATAGAGAAGTGAAATGAAGCAAATATTGATTATCAGTCTGAACCGCGCGACCGCTGATTGCTGTATTTGTGGAGAAGAAGTTTACATGGAATATGGCATTCCCATGTATGAAGGCATTCCTGTGCCGCTCGATTGGGAGGGAGAATGGGGTGGATTCGCGGCATGTAAATTATGCTACGATAAATATATGAATGGTGAAATGGAGATGTGGAAAAAGGGCGAGATTTGCGGAGGATCACATGAAACAAATATTGGTTGAATATTGTTGGGACGGCGATGAGAGAACTTGCCCATATTTTCGGGAAAACATACATAGCTATTTTTGGCGATGTCGTCATCCAAAGCAGATATTATGGGAATTTTATCCCGTATCGAATAATTCTAAAGTGCCATCGTTAACGCCTATTGTTCCACCTGTTTTTTGTCCTTTGGAGAACGCAAGATGAAACAAATTTTAGTTGATAAATGTAATCATTGTCCAAAATATCTGATATGCCTTAGAGTATTTCCTGGCGCACTAAATGATGACAGTATTTTTCCCAATTGTCCTCTCCCCGACGCGTCGGAGCCGCTAAAATGGAGCGACGAATTACCGGAAAAAGCGGGCCGTCATCTTTGCCGTCGTTGGCCACTTCCCGAGGGAGAAATGATTTATCCGATAGAAATATTTTTCTTTTCGGAAACGGATGTCACAGATTCTGAGTTTATGGAACGTATTGGCATTATTTATCCAGCTACTTACCAGTGGTATGGACCATTGCCGGAGTAACAAGTAAGATGGAAAATAATAGACAAATTAATCATTGCTGGGATAAATTTATCCCAAGTAGATGGTGGGAAGATCTGGAAAAGATATACTGCCCTTACTGGACACAATATTATAATTCCAGACAAATATGTTGTACTCATCCAGATAAGGGAAGACAGGCCCCTTTCCCTAATCCATGGGAATGTCCATTGCCTGATGCGCCAAAAATTGTCAGTTGGGATAACAATCTCCCGACACAACCAGGCTGGTACGTCTGCCGGCCGAAGCCGGAGTGGAAAGACCAATATCCGTATGGAAAATTAGTATATATCCATCAAGATGATTTAAAGGTTGGATTAGAGAAAACCATAGTTGGTTATCCCGAGCGTTGGCAGTGGCTGAAGTTGCCGGAGTGAAAAAAATGACTTATAATGATGAAGAATATCCAACTATTTCATTCGTCAATTTCGATGCGATGAAACGGGAATTTGAAAAGGCTGGATTTTTCTGTCGACGCGAAGGCGAAATATTTTATATCTCCATTTCTCCGCAAGGATCGCCGATTATATCGCAGGGAATTGTAAACATCGATGAATGGCGCTATTACCGCAAGCCATTTGAAGATCCAACAGACCTGCTTGTGACTGTGACGGTGGAATTAGTACTTCTCTTGGGTGAAGATCATAAGATAACCAAAGGAATAACTGACCCTGCTCCGTATTTTACCTGAGAAAGGAGCAAAGAGTGTAGATAGATATAGCATCATCATGGAAAAATCAGCGATACATTAATATTTGAAATAACAAGATTTAATAAAAAATGAAGTAAGAGGGAATATGGTTGATGAATTGAAATATAGCAACGAACCGCCGCGCGAAATTGCTTATTATTGGGTTCGCAGTCCTTTTTGGGAAGAACAAATCGGTGAAATTGTATTAGATCATGGCGCGCTGTATGTGAGGGTCCCGAAGGGAACTCAAGGCGGCCCGGCGTTTTGTCCGGTGAAATGGGCCATAAACAATGACATTGAATTTTCTGGACCGATACCCCGGCCGAGGTGACTAGTGGAAATAATCGCATGGATTTCAACGGTATTCGGTCTCGTAGGGACCTTGATGTCCGCGGCCGGCCGGCCGTCATGGATGAAATATGTGCAGCTATCTTGGCTGATCAGCAATCCCGGTTTAGTGCTTTATAACCTAGACAAGGGGCAGATGCATCAAGCCTCAATGTTCGGTGGATACACCATAATTTCTCTCATCGGCGTGATGAAATGGCGGAAGCAATAGGAGTCGGTCATGGTAGTAGTCAAAATGGAAATTGCTCGAGGATGGAAAGAGATCGGGATCATGATCGGGACGAGCGAACAGACGGCCAAACGCTTATTCAAGCAACTGGGCTTGCCTGTCCAATACGAGCTGAGTACTCCTACCCTGGCCAACACCGAGTATCTGGATTGGCGGAAAAAACAGCAAAAAAGTCTTAAAAACGAAGATTGAATTTGGCCTTCTGGTGATTGAATTTGGACCCCTGGTGACCCCCTGGTGACCCCCTCGCCTAGTTTGACTCTTATCTAAATTACCTGTCACACTTGCCCGAAATACGGCGTCCTCCCACGCCGTCCCCGGACTTGGTCAATCCCCGTCCAGGTCCGGGGAACCTAATAAGAAAGTAAAAGCGATGGGCAGGAAGACAACGAAAACCACCTCAAAACTCCCGCGAGACTGGGAAGCGATCCGCGCCGATTTTGAGGCCAATGGAATGACAATTTCGGCCCTCTCGCGGAAGCATAATGTAAGCCGAAAAGCCATTCAGGTTCACATCCGCAAAGATATGTGGATTCAAGATGTTAGCAGTGATTTGCAACGGGCGGTCGAGGCCAAGGTCGCAGGGGTGGTCGCAGGGTGCGACTTGCGTCGAAAAGCGGGGGCGATCGAAGCTGAAGCACAGCGCCGAGCCGACGTTGAATTCCGGCAGAGAAAAGATTGGGAGCCTCTGCAAAAAAAGCTGAACCTGTGTGTTTCGGGGCTGCCGGAAAAACCGGAAGAAGAAGACTCCAAACTGAAAACGATCAAGGCGATGATCGCCACAATCAAAGCCGCGGCGGAAGCCATGATGACCATCCACGGCGGCGAACGAAAGTCTTGGCGCCTGGACACAGCGTTGCCAACCCCGCCTGGAGCCAAGACTATACTTAGCCCAGAACTGGCGGAAATCGTGGATAAGATCACTAATGTATAGGCTCGAAAAAAAAGCAGAGATCGCGGAAGCGATAAAGCTGGCCAAAAGCCAAAGCCCGGACCAAGTGACGGAGACCATGCGCCGTCTGGCTTTGGGTAGCTTATATTTCTTGCTGGTATTCATCCTGGGACGGGCGGATGTGGATCGGGACTGGATATTTGATCGATGCCAAGAGGTTCAAGCGGATCCGGACCAGCGGTTGGACCTGTGGGCAAGAGGACATTACAAGTCGACAATTATAACTCTCGCTTTGACAATCCAGGATATCCTCAAGGACCCGGAAATCACGGTTGGGATTTTCTCCCACACTCGGCCAATAGCCAAAGCTTTCCTGCGGCAAATCAAACGAGAGTTTGAAACCAATGATGCCCTAAAAGCGCTGTTTCCAGAAATCCTCTGGGGAAATCCTTATAAGGAGTCCCCGAAATGGTCTGAAGATGAAGGCATCGTCGTCAAACGCAAGTCTAACCCCAAGGAATCGACGGTTGAGGCCTGGGGACTGGTGGATGGGCAGCCGACCAGCAAGCATTTCAAGCTGCTGGTGTTTGACGATGTGGTGACACGGGAATCGACGGGTACTCCTGAAATGATCCAAAAAACCACCGGGGCGTGGGAACTGGCCTTGAACCTGTCAGCTCAGGAGCACAAAGAGCGATACATCGGCCCGCGCTATCACTTCAACGACACCTATCGGGAAATCATCAACCGCGGAGCAGTAACGCCTCGGATTCATCCCGCTACAATAGACGGAACCGTGGATGGCGAGCCGGTGTTATTGACTACGGCGGAACTGGCCAAAAAACGTAAAGATATGGGATCGTACACCTTTGCTTGCCAAATGCTGCTAAACCCAAAAGCCGAAGAGGTCCAGGGCTTTCGAATTGAGTGGGTCAAATATTGGGGTCGGGAGACCCTTACCGGTCTAAATCTTTACCTCCTTTGCGATCCAGCATCTGAAAAGAAAAAAGACTCCGACTATACCGTGTTCCAGGTAATCGGCCTGGGGCCGGACCAAAATTATTACCTTGCGGATATGGTCCGGGATCGGCTTTCCCTCACCGAACGAGCCAATATCCTCTTTGCTTTGCATCGTCAATATCGGCCGCTCAAAGTCGGATACGAAAAATACGGCATGCAGGCCGATATTGAACATTTCAAAGATCGGATGGAGCGGGAAAACTACCGATTCGAGATCATTGAGCTCGGCGGCCAAATGGCCAAAAATGATCGTATTCGCCGGCTGATTCCGCTTTATGAATTCGGCCGGGTTTATATCCCAAGGCAGATTCTCCGCAATAATTATGAAGGCCGCGAAGTGGACCTGACGCAGCAATTCATTTATGACGAGTACAATGCTTTTCCTGTTGGAAGCCACGACGACATGTTGGACTGCCAGTCCAGAATAGTCGATCCGGAGCTTGGAGTAGTGTTTCCCAAGCCCAAAACCGAATCAGAACACAGCCGGAACCGCCGGCGTGACGCGATGGTGATTTAATGGCGGAAATAATTCGCGAAATTGGCACGTATGAAGGCGAGCCGATCCTGCTTATTCGGCGGAAGGTTTATCAGACCGAGCGGGTTTATGGGATACGGCTGCGGGACGCCTGGCGATTCAGCGCGGATCATAACCCGAACTTCGATCGGTTCATGATGTCGGTCTGCGCGCAGGTTCATGAATATCTCGATTTAGGGTTGGTGACCGTTCAGAAAATGGCTGCACTCGCCACTGTGATTGAGGACGGATTGGACGAATTAATCGGCCGACCACCGGAAGACGAGAAAGAAGAAAGCGGTAAAGCAGTGGGTGAGGCTATCGTGACGATCAACGGGCAAAAGCTGGAATTCGAAGTCGATGAGAGAGGCAACTTCAATGCCTGATATGGAAGTCGGCATTCGGAAAATGCACGATCCCCTGGCCGCGATATCAGTAGTAGCGCAGTCAGAGGAAAAGGAGAAACCGACTCCAGAACAGGAACTGGAGAAGAAATATCAGCAGGTGATGAATTGGTGGAGGCAGGCCCGGGATGCGGCCGCGGATGAGCGTCGGGAACGGATGCGCGACCATGAGATTTTTGACGGCGACCAGTGGCGGGAAGAAGACAAGCAAGTGCTTCAAGAACGCGGTCAATTAGCGTTGGTCTTCAACCGGGTCAAGCCGGCTATAGACTGGATAACGGGCACTGAAAAACGAACCCGGGTTGATTACTTTGTCTTACCGAGGACCGCAGATGATGCCAAAGGCGCGGAAGTCAAGACCAAGCTGCTTCGATATTTGGAAGACGTCAACAAGGAAGGATTTTCAAGGTCGGATGCTTTCACTGATGCAGTCATTTCCGGGCTTGGCTGGATGGAGATCGGACTGAACGACGATCCAGAGGGCGAGCCAATTAAAGTTTCCTACGAAGACTGGCGCCATATCTGGATAGATCCAGTATCAACTAAACCGGATTTATCCGATGCCCGATTTCTGTTTCGGAGCAAGTGGTTGGACTTGGATATTGCAAAGATGATGTTTCAGGGCATAGCTCCCAAAAAAATCCCGGCCATCGAAGCAGCCTCAATAACGGCTGGGATGGTCTCATCGGATGACCTACCGTGGTCTGATGATCTGGACCTACCCTTTCCTTTCACTCACTGGCCAACCACTGAGTACTCGGGTCGGCCGATGGTCAGAATCTGGGAGTGCTGGTATCGCCAGCCGGAGCTGGTCAAAGTTCTCAAGGGCGATCGCCTGGGAACCCTGAATGGAACCTATGTGGATGAAAACAGTCCCGTGGTCAAGCGTCTAGTGGAATTGGGCGTGGCCGAGGTCATTACCAGTATGCGCCTGACAATTCGCCTGATGCTGTTTTGCGCAAGTAGTCCGTTATGGGAGGGGACATCTCCATATAACCACAAGCGTATTCCCTTAGTCCCTATCTGGGGATTTCGCAAACGCAAGAATAATACTCCTTACGGCGTGGTTAGGAATCTGCGCGATCCCCAGGACGATTTGAACAAGCGCCGTTCTAAGGCTCTCCACATCTTGGCGACCAATAAGGCTATGTTCGAGGATAACGCCATAGAGGACTTAGATAATTTCGCTGAAGAAATGCTTAGGCCGGACGGACTTTTGAAAGTCAATGATATCACTAGGGTCAAGTTGATCCGGGAAACGGACCTGGCTGAAGAGCATATCAAGCTGATGGAACAAGACGGCCAGTATATCGAGATGGTCTCTGGCGTTACGGATGAGCTTATGGGGCGAGATACGAACGCGGTTTCCGGCCGGGCCATCAACGCCAGACAAGATCAGGGCCATGTGGTGACAGCCAGATTGTTTGATAATTTGCGTTTTTTCATTCAGCTGGTGGGGGAAATCAAACTTTCCCTGACTGAACAGTTTTACACGGATTCAAAAGTTATCCGCATCACCGGTGACAGAAACCGGGTTGATTTTGTCTCGATCAATCAGCCGGCCGCGGATGGGACAATCATCAACGACATCACCGCAAGTCAGGCGGATTTTGTCGTGGACACTTCGAGCTGGACAGCGACGGTCAGGCAATCCATGTTTGAAACTCTATCGGATATGACCTCCAAGTTACCGCCCCAGGTTAGCATTCAACTACTTGATCTCGTGGTCGATCT
>JADFXS010000107.1:7962-9092 GCA_015233515.1 Deltaproteobacteria bacterium
AGATCGAAACCAGCAAGACCCACAAGCCATGGCCCAAGAACAAGCCAAGCAACAAGCTGCGCAAATGCAAGCGATGCAGGAAGCGCAAGCCCAAGAAAAAGAACGTCAGCTGGCGATTGAGGAAAGACTGGCCAAGATCGAGAAGGAAACGGCCGCCGCCGAGGAACTTCGGGCCAAAGCCAAGGCTCTTCTTGATGATTCGAGCCGAAAACGGGCGGAAACTGTGGCGCATATGGCCCATGAAGAGGAAAGAGTAAATGTCGAACGAGAAACAAAAAGAAACGCTGGTGGACCTCAAGCTGAGCAAGGCGGAAACGAAGGCGGAAAATTCAGGGCTTCCCTCCCGATCCAAGGAGAAGGACCAATACCCCTGGGGGCTCAGCCTTACCCTGAACAAAACGGTTATGGACAAGCTGGGGCTCTCCCTGGAGAAACTGGCGGCCGGCGGGAAAGTTAAGTTTGAGGCCGAGGCTTCCATCGATCGGATAAACGCTTCGGCGGGCAAGGGCAAGGATGCGGATTACTCTTGCTCTCTAGAAATACAGAAGATGAGCGTCAAAGAAATCATTCCGCCGGAACCGAAGAAAAAAGATGAAGGCAAGAGCGTTAAGCTTTTAGGTTCATGGAAATAAGGAGAAGTTATTAAATTGAGCCCTGAGGAAGAAGCGGCCCTGAAGGAAGGCGAGGAAGAAGCCACTGAAGAAAAGTCCGACGACGAAAAGGACAAAGAACAGACACCGGAGACTCCGGAAGTTCAAGAGGTCAAGTCGGCAGCTACGGAACCCCCGGTTGAGGACAAAGACAAGGAAGTTGTTTCCGGCGAAGTTCCGGCAAGCCCCAAAGAAGCGGTCCCGCCTTCCTACGTGGCAACCTGGTCTCCGACGGTTAAACCGGAAGATATCCAAGCCAAATTAGTGGAGCTGGACGCGGCAAGGAAAGAACTGAAGCGCAAATTTGATACCAGCGAAATCGATTTCGATGAATATGAGCAGCAGAAGGAAGAACTTGCCGAGCTGAAAGCGGATATCAAGGCCGACCTCAAGCTGGCCAGGGCGGCAGACGAGTTTACCCGGCAAAATGCTTTACAAAAAGCCGTCGATGATCAGAACCGGTTCATGGACCTTTATCAG
>JADFXS010000108.1:0-1184 GCA_015233515.1 Deltaproteobacteria bacterium
CCGTGGATCGCTATTGAAATTAAAGGACCAACCATGATCTTCGCCGGAGTGGATATAGGGTCGTTGACCGCGGACACGGTGCTCCTCGATGAACACGGCGTCATGCTGGCTTTTGACATCACGCCGACCGGCGCCAACGGCCGTCTGGCCGGGGAAAAGTCCCTGAAGAAGGCCTTGGCTTCCCTTGATCGTGATGTCGAGGAATTGACCGCCTGCGTGGCCACGGGTTATGGCCGGGTCAATGCGCCTTTTACCCAAAAGACCGTCACGGAAATCACCTGCCACGCCCGGGGCGCTTTCCACCTGTTTCCGGAAACCCGCACGGTCATTGATATCGGCGGCCAGGACAGCAAGGTCATCCGGGTGGGGAATAAAGGTCAGGTCTTGGACTTTGCCATGAACGACAAATGCGCGGCCGGGACCGGTCGGTTTTTAGAGGTGATGGCCAAGGCGCTGGAAATCGAATTGGACCGTTTGGGGCCGTTGTCTCTGGAGGCCAGGGAAACCATCCCCATCAGCAGCATGTGCACGGTCTTTGCCGAATCGGCAGGGGTATCGTTAGTCGCCCAGGGCCGGCCGTTAGCGGATATTGGCAACGGTCTGCACGTGGCCATAGTCCAGAGGGTCGCGGCCATGGTCCAACGCCTGGGGGTGAGGCTGCAAGTGACCATGACCGGCGGCGTGGCCAAAAACAACGGCCTGGTGGCCGCCATGAAGAATAATCTGGGAGTGAATATCAATGTGCCGCTGGAACCCCAGATCATCGGGGCGTTAGGCGCGGCTCTGATGGCCAGGGAGATGAAGCCGGATAATCGTTAGCTCTCCCAATAAACAAAACCTCGGGTCTGTTTCAGCTTGCTATAACTTGCCACCAGACGAAGCATATGGTGTCATTTCGATGAGCGGCGCAAGCCGCGAAGAGAAATCTCTGAGACAAGAAGACTGCCCTTCAAAACAACGGAGATTTCTCGCTTCGCTTCGAAATGACGGTAAGCGGATGTTTCTTGGCGATATGACCCGTCGCCCAGACACGGGTCAGGCACTCCGAAGCGATCGCCAAAAGGGCGGTTTTGTTTACACCTCAGACATTTTGGAATTTACGCGCCAGGTCGTTGTCGATAACGTACACGCAAACGCTCTGGGCGCCTTTGTTGGTGTAGCCATAGCGCCGGCTGAGGTTGTTC
>JADFXS010000108.1:1206-7029 GCA_015233515.1 Deltaproteobacteria bacterium
AAGGTCACATCGTCCCTGATACGCTTATCGTAAGTCTTGAAGCTTTCGGCTCCGTAATCCATGATGGCCCGGCGAAAATTTTCATTTTCCAGGAAGGGATCCAAGACCTTCTGCTTAAGGTTATGGACATACCGTTCAAGGAGAGTGGCATAAAGCTTGGTCTGGGTGATCGGCCGACCCTCAACTAGAATCTCCTGAGTCAGCGTCGTGGTGTATTCCCGCTGCATTTCCTTGCGGAAGTCCCGGCGCCGATATTGATCCACCGTGGCTCCCAGAAGGCGGGCTTCGATGCCTTCCAGAAAGGCGTTAGTAATTTCCAATCTTTCCCCGGTGTAGGTGCATTTGGCCACCGACCCGAATTCAAAATTGAGCGCGAACAGGTAATTCTGGATGTCCCGGGAAATCTGCTGTTCGTTATAGTAATACAGCGACTCCTTGACTTCCTGCAGGATGTTGTAGTTGTACATGCGCAAAAGAGAATCCAGGAAGCCTCTCGGGATATTCTTGGTGAACTCCTGAGTATTTTTGGTAAAATAAGCGCAAAGCATGGACATGTTGATGAGCGAATCATCCTTGGCGAATTTGGAATAGAATTCGCCGAAAATCTTGATGGAATCCCGGCCGGACAGCCCCTTTTTCCCTTCGTTTTTAGAATCCTCGATCACGCTGCGCCGCCTTTTGGCGGTGAAACTCTTGCGGTCGTCCTCGGACAGCCAGACCGGGATATAGCCGGTATATAAGTCCATTTTCAGGAGTTGCAGGTTATCGTCACAGTAGTGATGGTACTTATCGGGCCTTTTGATCCAATCGTTGAGAACCTCCGACTTTTCTTGGAGCCGCGTGGAAATGACCACTCGGGCAAAATTGTGCAGGACCTGGGGCAGGAATCGGGCGTCGATGCCCTTGCCGAAGATGTGACGGTAGATTTCCACTTCCGTCTGATAATCCAGAACATACGGAACATCTATGTATTGAATGCGGTCGGAAAAAGAAGGAAAATCCTTGATGTTGTTCTTATCTTCCGGATTCATCACCGCCAGGAACAAGGAATTGACGTTTTCCTCGAAGTATTCGACCTTGTGTATCCCTTCGCTGATGATGTTATGCAGTTCGATCAACCGTTCCGTATTATGGGTCTTGACGTCCATCAAGGCGTAAATACCGTTGTTGGTCTTGGCGTACTGGGAATAGATATACTGCACTTGGACGCTGTCCCGGAAGACTTCGTTCAGACGGTTTTGGACCATGGGGTTGACTACGGTGCTCTGCTTGAGAGGCTTATCGCCGGGACTGAAGACGCTGATGCCCTCCCCCAGGCGGCGGTTGATCTTGTACGGCCGGACGTAGAGCAGGTCGAAGACCTTGGCCGGGTTTTCCAGCTTACTCAACAAAACGTTGTACATGGCATCGCAGATATTGCATGGGTTATCCCGGAAAACCCATTCGTATTCCTTTTCCGAAAACAACTTGGCTTTGAAGGAGTGCCCTTCCAACAGGGTTTCAAAAAAGGCCGGCCGGGCTTTTTTAGGAATGAGGAGGACCGGATGATCGTGACCGGGACAACTCACTTCGACCACGGACTGGCTGGGCGGCGGAAAACTCCATTCTCCGGTGAAACTCTTTTGCCCTTCGGGCGTTCCGCAAAAATCGTGTTGACTGCCGATCGCTTCCTTTAAACGATCAGAATAGCCTAGCAAATTTGCCAGCCGGTTCACCAGTTGGGAGGCGTCCCGTTCCGAGAATCCGCCGACCGCCTGTCGATCCAGACGCCAGATGACTTCGAAGCGGACTCCGGCTTCGGTATTGGCGTACTCTTCGAATTTCATCAGTAAATTGTTCAAAAAGGTACTTTTGCCGCAGCCCGGCGGACCTTCGAAGATATATATTTTGTTCTGCTGCACCCCACTTTTCATGGCTTCGACGTAATTGACCAGGCGATTGGCGAAGATGCGATCCGCAAAGAAAGGGTGATCAACGCCTTCCACAAAAAGCTTGTTACAGTCATAACGGGCGAAACCGATGGATTCCGGATCGTCCGGGTATTCGTCCACCCCCGGTCCGACGTAGCTTCTGACCATATCGTGAAAAAGTTGAAAAATGTTACGCAGGAATAACGCGGGTTTTTCGGCCACCAAGTTCAGGAAATTGACAAAGGGAAGAGGATAACGCTGATCGCGGTCGGTCAGCGATTGGTTCAGGAGCTTCATGGCCTTGATTACGTTATCCATTACTCTTCCCCGCCGGGATGGCCCTTATCTGGACGATGTAATGGCCGCGCCAACAGCTAATTGGCTCCGGAAAAGCATGCCCTTTCGAGCGCCTAGCCCGCCGCACCTTGGTGGGCGGTGAATCAAGGAACATGCGTTTACTGTCATTTCGAAGCGAAGCGAGAAATCTCCGTCTTTTTCAAGAACGGTCTTTCTGTCTTGGAGATTTCTCGTCGCGGCCTAGTCTTATAGGTTCCTTTTGGTTAACTTCCGGTCCTTCATGGTGTACAGGACCCTTTGCCACTTGATTTCCGGTTCTTCCGTCCGTTTATCCGGTTTAACGGTTCGGGTCGGGCTATAAGGCGTGGTTTCCATGGTAATAATGGCCGACACTTCGCTGGTCTCCAAGTGCACCGGGCCGCCCCATAGATACTCCAGCCCCATCAAAGTATTGGGAATATACTCGGTCACTAAGGGCTTGTCTTCAAAGCGGTGGATCAGATACAGCTCCCCGCCCGCGGTTTTGTGGTTATCGATAAGGATATAAGGCGGATGGTACAATTGGTCCAGAACCATCTGTCGATAATCTTCAGCCTTGCGGCTTTTGACATAATACTGGTAGACCATGCGATCCTGGCTCAAACGTTTACCAACCACAAATAAACGGTGTCTATTGATGAAATCCTGGTCGATGTAAATGTTGGCAAACTGGAAATCGCTCAGGTTCTCTCGGACCTGAAAAATGAACTCTCGGCCCTTGCCGGTGGCCTGGTCGTAAATATCCCGCTGACGGGCGTCCAACAACGTCTGGAATGCTTGGGAATACTTGCCTTTATCCGCCGATTCTTCAATGTACTGAAATAAACGCATGCCCAGGGCGTACGGGTTGAGGCCCACCCGGGACATTGAAGTCACTCCGGCGTTGACTCGGGCAAAATCAACCTCGTGGCCGTTGATACGGTCGTCGCCTAAAAACAGAACTTCATGCCAGTAACTGGCCCAGCCTTCGTTCATTATTTTGGTTCGAATCTGGGGTTGGAAAAAGACCGAGGTGTTCCGAACCACCTGGAGCACCGTCTTCATCCAGCGATTGCCTTCCTTGTTCAAGACTTCGGAATGGTCCAGCAGAAACTGCATCAGATCGCTCCGGGGCACGACCTTTTTTTCCTGGTACTTCTTGAACATGGCTTCGAATTCCGGATATTTGCGTTCCACATCGGCGAAAAATGAATCCTCTCCCACGGGTCCGTACAAGCGTTGGTTTTCGTTATAACGCTCGATTTCCTTTATGTATTCACCGATATTTAGTTTCTTTTCATCCTGGATGAAGACGTCGAAGTAATAATCCATCCGCCGGGTGTTATTCATTTCCGAAGCCCGGTGGAAATGTGAGAGCTCTTGAAAATAACCAACTAAGTTATCGATACTCCGGGCGAATTCGATGACGTAATCCACCCAGCGGCCTTTTTCCGACCGGAGTTTGGCCAGCAGTCGTTTATCGGCCAAGGCCTGACCGGTGAAGTCATATTCCCAGGTGTGACGGAAATACAGGTTGTTCTGAAAAAAATCGATGTGAGCCAAAACGTGGTAAAAAATCATCACGTTCAGCCAATCCGGATTGTTGTCGTTATAAAAAGATATGGGCGGTCGGGTGTTGATGACCGTTTCATAAGGATTGACCGGGTAAAGTTCGTATTTACCCTTTTCCTTCAGGATTTCCACGTCATGAACCCAGTAATCGTATAAAGTGGGAATCATGACCTTGGGCGCCAGTTCCAAAAGATCCCGGTTGGTGACGATGTATTCCAACGTTTCGTCCTGGAAACGCAACCCGGCTTCCCGGGCCCGCTGTTTGCACCCTTCCATGATCCGTTTGGTATGCTGGTCGATAAGTTCCATGGATCGCCCCGAATTCGCCCGGCGTCAGGAAATCAGCTTCTTGATGCCGTCGATCAGCCGTTTTTCATCGGCGTTTTCCGGCAAAACGTCCAGACGCAACAAATCCTTCCTGGTATCCAAAAGCTTGGAGCCGGAGACGTATTTCTCCACTTCGGTTTTTTCCCCGGCGCCTATTCTCTGGGCGATAGTGATTCCTATGCGGTTGGCATAAGTCAGGATTTTGGTCAGTTCCGGAATGGCCTCCTTGCCGCCGGTGTCCCAATCGTCGCCATCCGTACCGTGAAACACATAAATATTGTAATCTTGAATCAGATTTTCATGGTCCACGATTTCGTTGACCAGGTGGTACGCGCTGGCCACCTTGGTGCCACCGGCGACTCTAGTGTTGTAATAGGTATAAAAATCCGGCACTTCCTTGGCCTCCACATCGTGGAGAATGAACCGGGACTCGACATGCCGGGCATATTGAAAATACAGCCAGCTGTAAATCAATAAGTGCTGGCTGACCACCAGTTCCGTGGGCTTTCCGGACATGGACCCGGAATAGTCCCGCAGAAAAAAAACCATGGCTTGAGACTGATAGTCGATTTCCCTGGATAACACCCGGTAGACCAAATCACTGGGCGCGATCAAAAAATTCGTCAGATCCACGTCGGTGACGTCCGGGACGTTACCCAGGGTGATATTGGTTTCTAGAATTTGTCGAAGAGTGGCTTTTTTGTCCAGGAGTTGACCGAAACCCCGGTTTCGGTCGGTCATATCGTAAGTGTAATGGGTCAGTGAGCGTTTCTTGCCCTTTTCCTTGAGGTTGGGCAATTCGAATTTTTCCGTCAGTATCCGGCCCAGGTCAAAAGCGTTGGATTCGATTTCGTGCGGCCCGCCTTCTCCGGAGCCGGCTCCACCCGCTCCCGGTTCCTCGTGAACCGGGGATTCGCCGATTACCTCCCCTTCCTGGCCTTCGCCCTGGCCGCCGGTTTGATCTTCAGCCGGCTTGACCGCTTTATCGTGGATAAGCTTTTCTTCCACCGTGGTGGGCACCACCACGATTTTATCCTTGCCGCCTTTGCCGGGTTTGACCAGGCGCCCCACGCGTATTTTCCTCGGAAAACCGTCCTTTTCCCGCAGTTTATCCCGCTCCAGCAGTTCGTCCAGGCTGCGGATACTAACGATGTAGTTGAACTCCGGCCTGATTATTTTCTGGAGCACCGCCAAATCGTGGCATTCATACATGTGCGGCGGGTCAAATTCGGACTGTTCTCCATTATCCGGGTGTCGGCGCCGGTCAACCGGCAAGTTGTGGACCTGTGGGCCGGACAATTCCTCATGGATAAGCCGCGCCTGCTCCTTGGACAGGACGCCTTGCTTCAATAACTCCAAAAAAGAGTTTGGTTTTGAGCCCATAGGTCTTTTCGTTTCCGGTTCCAAGTTGCCTATTCCCAAATTCCCTCTTATCAATTGTCAGTTGCATGGTGATAGTGGCCGGGGCAGGATTCCCAATTTAAGGTTTCGGTTTAAGGTTCAAGACTCGGTCTCGATAACTTAAGGCTGGCTTTCCGTTAAGGCTCATGGTTTACCAACTCCGCTCCCCGACATCGGGCTGCCGGCCGGGCTTTAAAAAATTAAACTTCATTCTCGTGCGTGCAGAAATACTCGATCGTTTTCTGGGCGCACGTTCGGCAATAGCCCAGCTTGCCCAACATGGTGCTGATCATGCGAT
>JADFXS010000108.1:7069-9041 GCA_015233515.1 Deltaproteobacteria bacterium
CGATCAGACTGCCGGCTCCGGCGATGTCCGATTTCAGACGCACGTCGGTCACGGCCTTGACCAGTTCCAGGTTGTCCATGAAGTCGTAGTCCGGGTCCATGGACACCTTCTGGCCGTAGATCTTGCGGATGGAGGTCCGGAAAGTTTCCCGTTGCTCCTGAGTTTTCAGGCCCAAACGTTCTTCCACACTGTTGATGTAGCGTTCATCGATCTTCAGGGCCTTGAGCTCCTTGGTTTGAGGGTCCTTGTACTTCCAGAGTTTGTCCGGGCCGAGATTTTCGGCGTCGATGCCGATGATCATGTTAACGTAGTGCATGACATCCCGGCGAATGGCATAAGGTTCGTCCATGTAGGCATTGAACATTTCCGTCATGACCCGTTCCCGATACAATCCCTTGGCCAGCTTCAGGTCTTCCAAATATTTGGCCCGATCGTTGGACTCGGTCACATAATCCAAAATCACCCGCTCCAGGGCCTTGAACACATCATAGGCGAACATGCACTGGCCTTCGTTGGTTTCCGAACCTTCGACCAGCAGCTGGATGGCCCGGCCCAGGTTGCGCTGGCCAAGGCCTTTCTGCCCGAAGCGGTTGACGATGTTGGGATCCTGGTTCAAGGAATCGATGACTTCGGCCAAGGTCTTGATACTCTTTTCCCCGGCCACCTCCCCGGCGGATAGCTTCATGGTCTCCACCGGCGTGAGTTTTTCCGAACGAGGCAATCTGGACAGAACCACGGCTACGGAAGCGCCATAGTTCAGGTTGGGGTCCTGGTGCAGGTTTTCCTTGGTTAAGGTAGTGCGTTGCTCCCGGCCGATAGTGTAGTTAGTCAGGTCTTTCTGGAGTTTGTAGTTGGTGTTGTGGGATACATAGCTGATCCGACAGCGGTCCACGATGGGCGCTTCTTCCTTTTCCGCCAGAAAACGATGAAATTCGGAATTGTTGCTAGTGGCGATAATCAAGGTGTCGATCGGCCACTTATATCCGTCGATTTCAATGTTGCGGTTCTGGATGACCCCCAGGTAGACTTGCACTAAATCCTTTTTGTTTTTGAATATTTCGTCGCTGAAATGAATTCCGCCGCCAGCCACGCGAGCCAGGGCGCCCCGCCGCAAGTCAAAACGATAAGGGTTGTTGGTATCGGAAATGTGGAGCAACCGCTGAATTGATTCTTCTCCCAGCAGGTCCACGGCGGAAGACGTGATTTTATCCTTGGCCGGATACTTGCCGGTGACCGTGCCGAGGCTTTCGGTCAAGGGAACGGGTATGACTTCGATGCGGGCCAGCATGTCGGTCAAGCGGCCGTCGGCCTCGGCCCGGATAGTGTTCCAAATATAGCCGCTGCAGGCCCCCAGGGGCCGGTAAGCCTGGTAGAAAGTCTCGATTTCCCGGTTGGTGAATCCGATTTCCTTGGCCAAAAAGTTCTTGTTTTCATCCGGATCGTCAAAAAGGTTCATGGCCAGAATCATTGGGTCTTCATAAGTCTGGGATTCGATGAAGACAATTTTGCCGTATCCCGGAATCCGATCCATGTCGATAAACCGAAATGTATACTTGCGATTGCCGGCCCGGGATAGAAAGGTCCGGTATTTGGCGCAAAGAAAATCCACGAAAAAAGTCTTGCCGTTGCCGGGTTCCCCCACCAGGACATAAGCCATTTCCTTGGAAGACCCGCCTTCAGCCGCGTCCTTGACATAGGAGACAAAGCTGTTGAGTTCCTCGTACATGCCGATGATATGCTTATCGCCCTGGCGAAAAATGCTGAAATCATAGGTAGTCCGGCCGTTGACCACCACTTTTTCCACGCCGCCTTCCAAAATCATCCTAGTCACTCCCTGGAAGGCGTTTTCGAATTTTCTTTCGCCTTGCTTGACGGCTTGCAGATGCGCCAGCAGCGTATTGTTGGCCGCGAGTGAAATTTTGCCTTCCCTCGGATCCTACGACAGGGATATGGCGGTAATCCGTGGACTATT
>JADFXS010000109.1 GCA_015233515.1 Deltaproteobacteria bacterium
ATTTCGAGGAGCGGCCACAGGCCGCGACGAGAAATCTCCAACACTACCAAATCACCATGAGATTTCTCCCTTCGTTCGAAATGACCGACTGGGGTGTTCGCGGATGATCTGAGATTTTTCCTGCTTCCAAGCTCCAGCTTGGGGACCGCTTTTGAGGGAAGCTGGAGCTTCCCGGCTTTTCCTCGCTTCCAAGCTCCAGCTTGGGAGCGAGCTGGAACTCATTACCTAAATGCGGCGCTGTAAAAACCGACATTTTCATATTAATCCCTCGATGCCATGGTGACGTCCGATAGTCTTGCCTTTTGGAAAATACTCGGGTATCAATGAGAAGCAAGGAGCACGATTATTATGAATATACTATTTGTTACCCCGGAAGTCACGCCATTTGCCAGAGCTGGAGGCTTGGGCGATGTCTCGCATCATCTACCTCGCGCCTTGGCTGCTTTAGATCATAAATTGTGGATCATCACTCCCAAGCATAGGACCACCGAAGATGCCGGTTACCAGTTGACTCCATGGCCTAAGTCGATACAAGTTCCCATAGGTTGGCGGGAAAGGACCGCGCAACTGTTTTCATGCCGGGTTGAACCTAATATAGAAGTTATTTTCGTTGGTTGTGATGATTTATACAACCGAGGCGGTCTATATGGCAATGAATACGGGGATTATGAAGATAACGCTGAGAGATTTATTTTTTTTAATCGAGCCGTGATGGAAACCATCAGAGTTATGGACCTGATCCCGGATGTAATCCACGGCCATGACTGGCCAAGCGGCTTGGCGCCGGTGTATGTCAAAACACTATACAAGAATTTATCAAATTTAAATAAAACCGCCACGGTCTTTACTTTTCATAATTTAGGTTCGCAGGGTATTTTTTGGCATTTGGACTTTCCCATGACCGGACTGGGGTGGGAATTGTTTACACCCGAAGGGCTGGAATTTCATCACCAGATCAACATGACCAAGGCCGGTTTGGTTACGGCTGACCTGATCAGTACTGTGAGCCGCAAGTATTCTCAGGAAGTTCTGACCCCGGAATACGGATTCGGCTTGGAAGGGGTTCTGAAAAACAGGCGTGAAGAAACCTATGCCGTTCCCCATGGTGTTGATTATCAGGTGTGGGATCCGGCTATCGATCCGTATTTAACCGCCAACTATTCGGTCGAAAGTTTGCAACTGAAATCAAAATGCCGGGAAGTCCTCAATGATATCTTCGGATTGAAACCGGATGACCAACCGATTATGGCCATGGTTTCGCGGCTTTTCGACCGCAAAGGCATGGATTTGATAAATACGGCCATGGACCGCCTCTTGAGTCTGCCCATGAAAATGGTTTTTCTGGGCTTGGGTGATGAACGATACCATTCTTTTCTCACTAAAATGGCCGCCGCCCATCCCGAACGCCTAGGGGTAAAAATCGCTTATGAACCGGCCTTGGTTCATCAAATTATGGCCGGGGCGGACATTTTCCTCATGCCTTCCCGATACGAGCCTTGTGGTTTGGAACAAATGTACAGCCTTAAATATGGGACCATTCCCGTGGTTCGAGCCACCGGGGGCTTGGATGATTCCGTTATTGACGTGGAGCAAAGCCCGGACACGGGTACCGGATTCAAATTCCACGATTACACTTCGGAAGCCTTGTATCTATCTCTGGCCTCGGCGACCAATCTATTCAAGGATCAGTCAGCCTGGACCGCCATGATGCGACGGGGGATGGGGTTGGATTTTTCCTGGTATCGGGCGGCGATTCAATATGAAGCCATATATCAATTGGCCATAAGGAAAGTGAATAGTCGTGTTGGACAGATTTGAACTGTTAAACAAGGCCATCCGCATTTCCAACTCCACTATAGAAGTGGATCGACGCCTTAAGGGGCTTTTAGAGCTGTTCCGGAGAGAATTAGGGGTTGACCGGGCATACCTATTTAATCTGGATCGGGAATCGGGAACTTTGACCCTGAGGGCCACTAATGAGGAGGGCCAATTACCCGATTTGACCATGGGCGTGTCTTCATCCTTCATCGGCCAAACGATCCAAAAGCGAACGACCATAATTATCAGCCATGATCAACTAGTTGAGTTGCCCGAAGCTTACCATGCTCTTTTCGGACCCTACCAAACCATGGCGTCTTTTCCCATCATGGACGATCAGGTTTTGTACGGGGTTTTATTGCTCATGCAACGCACTACCCGGAAGTTTTCACCCGAAGAAGTGGCCTTGGTGGAAACCATCGCGGTGGAAATGGCCGGCACCATCCGCAATTTTCGCCTCTACTCCGACACCAAGAAGAGAATTGCCGATTTATCGGTATTGTACGAGGTCAGCCGAGCGGTTATTTCCACTCTGGAACTGGACCACGTGCTCAATACGGTCGTCAACATCACCAGCAAGTTCCTTCTGGCCGAAGGATGCGCCTTGAACGTCATGGATTTGACGACTAATTCCCTGCTGGTGGCGGCGGAGTTCGGCCATATTCCGGCCAGCTGCAGTTTTAAACATCTTTTATCCCGCCCCAATGGCTTCCCGACCCCGGAATTGAAATACTGCGTGGCCAGAAAATCGCCGTACTTTGGTCCGGCGATCGACGATCCTGAATGTCCGGGTATAAAAAGCGAGGGAGCGAATAAATCGGTCATTTGCTTGCCTTTGGTTTTTAAAAGCCATTACCGCGGCACACTATGCGTCTATAACAAAATAGCCAACCAACCCGGACGCCTTCCAGTGTTCAACCGTGAAGATCTTGATCTGCTGACCACTATGGGGACGATGATATCCAGTTCCCTTGAAAATGCCCTGACCTTCCAGGCAGTGGGAGATTTGGCCAGAAACAATGAATTGCTGGTCCGAAATCTAAGCTGCTTATATGAAATCAGCGGCGCCATGATGACCACGGTCAAGATGGACGAATTATTATCCATCATTTCCAAGGCGTTGACTATTAGCCAGGGCCTTGGCTTTGACCGGACCTTGATACTGGTCATGAACGAAAACGAGGATTCTTTGATGGGAGCGGCCATGGCGGAAGTCAAGCCTGAAGATCGGGAGACCAACGGCCGAACCTTGAGTGAATTATTGCGGTTAGCTCAAACTCCGCCTCCCCTGACTGAAATGGCCAAGGAATTTCTTCGGATTCGTCTCCCCTTGACCGAAGATGGCGGTATTTTGGTCCGGACTGTCCGGGAGAAGAGTAGTTTTAACATTTTATTCGACAAAGAATCGCCGATGCTCGATAAATCCTTGCCGTCCTATTTTGGACGATATGCCTTTGCCACTGTTCCCATGCTGGCTAAAGGCAAAGTGGTCGGCGTCGTGGCCGTGGACAGGGACTTCAGTCGAAACGAAATCACCGAAGAAGATATGCGGAATTTGTCCATGTTGGCTAACCAGGCCGGGTTGGCTATAGAGAATTCCCGGCTCTATGAATATATTGAGAAGACCAAATCAGCCTTATCCCAGACTCGTGAACGCCTGATAGAAGCGGAAAAACTGGCCGCGTTAGGGGAATTGGCCTCGGGTATGGCCCACGAAATCCGCAATCCATTGGTTTCCATCGGCGGATTTGCTCGCAGACTCCTCAAAGGCATGCAGGAAGATTCTCCCCAGAGAGTGTATGTCCAAGTAATTATTAATGAAGTTACACGCCTGGAAAAGATTTTGGGCGAAGTTCTTCATTTCACCGGAGACGCCCGTGAGCATGTCCGGGAACATAACTTGAATGACATCATCATTGCCAACCTATTACTGCTGCAGAAAGAGATAGAACAAGCCGAGATTGAAGTGGTCAAGGAGTTGGCGGATGTGCCGACGGTTATGGTCGATGCGGAGCAAATCAACAACGTCATGATCAACTTGTTTTCAAACGCCACTCAGGCCATGGGCCGGTGCGGGCGCTTAACGGTCAAGACCTATTCCACCCATACGGATGACCGCGATTTCGTGGCTTGTGAGATCTCTGATACCGGACCCGGCATTCCTGTTGAAGTTCTGCCGAACATTTTCAATCCCTTTTTCACGACCAAGGATAGCGGCACCGGCCTTGGTTTATCCATTGTCCATAAAACCATCATGCGCCACTTCGGGGAAATAGATGTCACCACCAGGCATTGTGACGGAACTACCTTCCGCTTCACACTGCCGGTGGCGGCCCAGGCGGGACTGTACTTGAAATAAAACAGAATATATTGAGAACGCTCACCTCGACTTCGAGGCGTTTAAAGCTTGGGATGACATGCCTGGCTTCAAAATGCGACGCTGGATGAACCTCTCTAAAGCCCCATCCCTTTCCAAAAGCTTATGGTCCAAGTTGGCTAAAGGTATTTCCGCCCGGGCCATTGATTTGTGACCACCAGCGGACCCGAACTGCCCAAAAGACGAACTGGCCAGTTGGCCGGCGTTTTGATGTGGTCCGATGACCCGGAAAATTACGATTAGTCGATCCATGTATATCCCGGCCATGATGACCCGATTAATTTCGTGGACATGCATGAAGAAATCAGCCAGCATGACCAGAAGGTCCGGAGTATCGACCACATCGAAATAGAGAAAGGCTGTCCCTTTTTTGATTTGGACCAGCTCCAAGGCCCGTTGAAAATGTTTGAGCACCGCCCGGTTGAATTCCGAATGCTCGATTTTGGCGATCACGGACTGATATTTCAAGGGAAACAGATAGCGAAAAGCCAGGACATCCCCTAATTGTCCCTGCCGAACGAAATTGTCGGTATCGGTTTTGATGGCGTAAAACAATGCCGTTGCTAAGTTGCGGCTGGGTTTAATTCGAGCCGCTCTTAAATATTCCGTCAAAATGGTGGCCGTAGCTCCATATTCCGGCCTGATATCCGCAAAGGCCGCTTCCCAGTCACCCTTGGGATGATGATCGATAACCGCGTCAAAGCGGTGTTGAGTGAGACCTATAAAATGGTGGGGTTGAGAATCCACGGTAACCAGGCGGGTAAATTTGCTCTGATCGATGTCGCTGAAAGGAACCAAGGGCAGTTTGATGAAGCTCAGCAGGGCTAAATTATCCGAGCGTTTGATGATGTTGACCCGGGCTATGGTTACGGTCGTTACACGTCGCCAGAGAAGTCTTTTGATGGCCATGGCGCAAGCAATGGCATCCGGGTCGGCGTTGATAATGATCAACACATGATCATCACTATGAAAAACGTTATAAAACCGGTTAAGTTTTTCCACCATGCGGTTGGATCTGGGCAGAACTTCTGGCTTGGGAGACATATCCTCTCTAATCCATCCGGTCACAGGCCAAGGCCCGAGGGATTGTTTATCAGATTAATAAGTATAAATTCCCATGAGTCCGACTATTGGTCAAGTGCTAATAATATCTACATGAAAGATGCTAACGAAGACTAAACCTTGACCTTTTGAGCTAATTAGTTTAATATGTTAATGAAACTGTCGATGACGACTATTTTTTCCAGGAACCGGGACGATGACTAAAAACGATTCGGAACAAAATATCCATTTTTACATTGACGTCACCAAGATCGCCTTGACCGGCTTATCAGGCATTTCCACGGACCTCAAGCAGTTTTTCGATGATTTTTCCGGAAAACTCCATCCTGCCCTGGAGAGCGTTACACAAAAGGAACTGCCCGAGGCCTCTGATCAACTCAGCGCCGTAATAGAAACCACTGAAGAAGCGACCATCAAGATCATGGACATGTTGGAGGATATGCAGAACACTCAGAACGAAATCGGAGCAGCCATCCATAAAGTCCTTTCCGCGAAGAGAATGGCCAAAAGTAAAAAAGAACTTCTGGAAAGCGCGGTTTTTAATCTCGGTCTATGCCAGGATCAAGTGTCGCGTATTTTTGAAGCTTTGAGTTTCCAGGACTTGACAGGTCAGCGTATTAAAAAAATCGTCACTCTGGTCCAAGCTATTGAGAACAAGGTCCAAGGAGTCTTGGACGCCTTGGGCGTCAAGCTGGCCACCGGGCCGCATTCCGCGACCAGATCTTCTGATCCAACGTTGCCGTCGGAAAAAGGCGTTGAGCTTAAAGGTCCTCAACGTTCGGGCGACGGATTGGACCAATCGGCCATAGATGCCTTGCTGGCTGACCTGTAATCTTTGTCCAACCGATCATCAATCAGGAAATCAAAATATGGAACTGCTGTGGATTTTAGGTTTTGTCGTTGTCTGGTATCTGCTTCAAGCGGTGGTGTTGCCTCGGTTTGGAGTATCGACCTGAATCAAACCGGGCTGCCGGGTCGGCGGAACGGATAAAACAAAGCATTGAGGAGATGACCTCGTTCCTTGCATGTCGAAGATTCCCCACGGCTTGCCGTGGGGACGATTCAAATCGTCAAAATACCTGAGAATTATTCCGGATTCAATATGCCGCCCTCCTCAAGGCGGGCCAAAATTACAGCTGTTACAATCACCTCTGGGGTTAGACCTTTTCGCCGAATTCTTCTAGAAACAACCGCGCGCTTAAAAAATAAAAAATAAAGGCGCTTTCCTGATCGGTTAATTCAGGTCGGCTTATAAGATCGATCAGTTTTTGTCGATCCACCAAGTCAAAAATTAGTCCACCGGTCAATAGTCGATCTTTTATTTCTTTTTGACCCGTAGGCAGAAGGTCGGAAATAGGGGCATTGAATCCTATTTTTGTCCTGGTGGACAGAATTTTAGGAGGGACGATACCCTTTAAAGCTTCCCGTAAAATTTTTTTATTGTATCCGTTGCCGATCAAATACTTGGTGGGCACACAATAGATGAACTCAAACAGACTTTGGTCCAGGAATGGGGAACGGTTTTCCAGGGAAAAAAACATGGCATTGAGGTCGTCTTCGTGCAAAACAACCGGAACAGATTCATGAAAGAGTTCATTAAGCATTCGGTTGCGTAAAGGGCCGGGGTGATAAACATGATCTTCCGGCGCTTTAGAAGAACCGGTGGTTATATATGAAGCAAAATCAAAATCCCGGAACGTGGACAGCGAGCCTGTCGTCGTGGTGTTTAAAAACTTAGTCAGGTCGCGATAAAGAGGATTTCTGATCACGGGCTTGACGTATTTTTCCCAATCGCAGACCGCTTCGGGCCAGGAGTCCTCGCTTCTCGTTTCCAACAAATACCAGAGATGATGGTCGTAGTATCCGGCGAATAACTCATCCGCGCCGGTCCCGCTTATGGTTATCTTGTAACCATGTTCGGCGATAGCGGCCATCAAGCGCCAATGGGCATAGTAGGTGATGGTTGATACCGGCGCGTCATGGGCTCGAACCATGCTTTGGAGTTGGGGTATAAAATCCCTGGATTCCAGAGTGATGGCCGTGTGTTTGATCCCCAACTCTTTGACCGAGTAATCCACCAAATCTTGTTCCGCATAACGTTCATCTGGCGATACAACTGTAAAACCATGAACATCATAGCCAAAAATCCTTTTAGCGATGCTGATCAAGGCATTGGAATCCAGACCGCCGCTCATGCAAAAAGCCAAGGGGACATCAGCCCGCAGCTTTTGATGAACGGATTCGATCAATCGGGCTTTGACTCCCTCGACGGCTTCCCGATGGTCTATCCGGTTGTCGGTGGATAGGGTAGGAGTCCAATACGGTTGGGATTGAGCCGGGTTATTCCCATCCAGAATCAGGATATGCCCCGGAGGGACTTGGAGCAATCCCCTGAAAAAGGTCGATCCGGTTTTGTATATCGTCCGGTATCCATAGGCCAGATAACGGCAAACCTGATCCATATTGATTTCCAGCCTGCGTCCCAACAGGGCGAAAATGAACTTCGGTTCGGAACCGAAATAAGAGTTGTCGCCGTCTTGAAAGTAATAAAGTGGTTTTTCCCCAAATCGATCCCGGCATAGGAGAACGGTTTCCTGACGCCGGTCATGCAAGGCGAAAGCCCACATCCCACGGCAAGAGTCTAGCCCTTTCAAACCTTCATTGACCAATAGCTTAAGCAGGACCTCCGTGTCACCGGAGGTGATGAAGGTTTCTCCCTGTCTCTCGAGGTTTGTCTTTAGTTCCAAGAAATTATATAGCTCGCCATTATGAACCAGGGTTTGGGGTCCCAGGCCAAAGGGCTGGTCGGAACGATGATCCAGGTCGATGATGGCCAGTCGGGTATGTAATAAAAGGACATGGCGACCCGAAGCGGCGGAGTGTCGAAAAACTCCGCGGGCATCCGGGCCGCGCCTTTGCATGAGGTCAAGACAGCGGTCGATACGTTCGGGCGTAATGGGGGTAGGCCCGATATGGCCGGCAATACCGCACAAATAGTCAGTCTACCTTTTACGGTATCTCACGCCGACGCTTCCGGTGAAGCCAACCATTCATCCAGCATACGGGCCAGACTGTCCGGCCAGGGCGCTTGGTTCACGCCGAATGTCCGGCGGAACTTGGAACAGTCCAGGACCGAATTGGCCGGCCGTCGGGCCGGGGTCGGATATTCCGCCGTGGTGATGGGTATTATATTTTTAGCTTTCAGAGTCAAATGTGATCCGGCCAAATCGATTATTTTCCGGGCAAAGCCATACCAGGTGGTTTCACCCGCACCGCAATAGTGATAGGTTCCCCACGCGTCGGTCCGGCCGGACTCTATCTGCTTGGCCACGGTCAGGAGGGCCGAGGCCAGGTCGCCGGCAAACGTGGGGCAGCCACGCTGGTCATCCACTATCCGTAAGGTTTCCCTTTCTTTCGCCAGCCGTAAAATCGTCTTGACGAAGTTGTGGCCGTGAACACCATAAAACCAGGCGGTGCGGACGATAACGTGCCGGCTGAGGATGTTCCGGACTTTGTCGTCGCCTTCCGCCTTACTTTGTCCATAAATCCCTAACGGAGCTATGGGGTCATCTTCCCGGTAAGCCCCATTTTTTTGCCCATCAAAAACATAATCCGTGGAAACGTGAATCAGGGGAATGCCAAATTTGACGCCGGCGGTGGCCAGGTTATCCGGACCGTCGACATTGACCGACCTGGCCAGCAAT
>JADFXS010000110.1:0-6313 GCA_015233515.1 Deltaproteobacteria bacterium
GTCGATGAAGGGCGTCAGCCCGAAGGTATCCGTACCGGAGTATCCGCTTGGATCGGTCCCGCGTGCGTCAAAGAGCGAATACAATTCCTTGATCGTCGGCAGACGCCAGTCGTTAAAGCCACCGAATTTCACGAAGTTGAGTTTCGCCGGCCATGTCTGGGCTTGAGTCCAAGTCAGTTTATCCTGTCGAGTGAGCGCGCCGTCGCCATCGGTGTCCGGGCTGCGTTGCCAGGTCAGCCCGGTGTTTCGGTCGTAAACTGTAAAGCCATCCACGCTGATAACATAACTTGCCGAATGACCTTGGAATTGGGCGTCCTGACCGTACAGCGCCTGCCCGGGATTTGGCGGCGGGATCTCATTTCTGTTGTCGTAGCACTTGGTCTGGCCGGTATCGACCACAATGTAAGGTAAAGATGGACCTGGTTCTGCTTCCCACGATTGGGCCTGGCTGCTCATAGCGAAACCCAGAAGTAAAATAGCGGTAAAAATAGCGGCATGGATGTTTGGGCTCAATAGGCTGTTCCTTTCAGTCACGTTTATCGATGCAAAAGCTCCTATAGCAAGCGGCGAGGAATACGCTCGCTTGCATGTTCAACGACCGATCCTGGCTCAACGCGTCCCATGGCCCTCAAGTTCACGTCCGTTATATGGAGCTTAGTTCTCGTTTTCATCCCTTCATCTCCTGTTTAGAGCTGGATGACGGCCGGTCGTTTCTATTTGTCCGTCGCCCGATTATTGATTCAATCCATGCGTCAAGGTTCGAAAAACAGATAGTCGGTGTTGAGGGTATAAGGAGTTAGAAGGGTCAAGTCCGTGATGACCGATGAATAGAGAAAATACGTTGCGCAGCTAGTGTAGTCAAACGGGGTTCCGTCTGAATACGTGCCGGACAAGATGGATTTCCGCAGAGCCGCGAGATTTGTCTTTTGACCGGCACTCAATGTATTGTAGACCTGAGTGAAGATGGTGGCATAGGCATAGTTATTCGCGCCGTCCAGGTCGCCATAAGTGCTCGATAAGGCCAGCACTTGTGCCTTGATGTCATCTGTTGAGGTCGTTGCTGAGAGCAGGCTGCGCAGCAGCGTGGCGATTTGCGTCCTTATATTGACTATGTTGGAGCTAGCCGACGCATAGAGATTGTTTCTCTGGGTATCCACCAGGCTGGAGACCAAAGCGGCTTGACTTTGCGTGACGTATCCCTTCGAGCTATCACAGAGGGCCGCTCCCGCGGTGGCGGTGAGCTGCTCGTTGATGCTGTATCCTTCGTGGCCGATGGCCGGAGCATCTTTTATGTAGAAGGAGCCGAAATAAGTTCCATGACGTTCGGGGCAAAAGTAGATATCCGCCGCCACCGAACCGGCATACCAGCTGAATAAATCGCCGGCATAGGTCATCACGGCCACGGCCGTGCCTTGAGGCAACCCGGTCATCTTGCTCTGGATCTGATCGTCCGTAATGTTAGGCCATGATTGCCAGCCTTTGCCCTTCATGGCCTCCAGGTAAGCCTTCTGGATGACGTCCATGGAGTTTAGGATATTGGCATAGAGCAAGGCGCGATCAAAGCTGATCCGGCCATCCAGGATATATAGCTCCCGAGAGGCCTTTTTTACGGCGTTGAGATTTAGGCCCGCGGAACCTACAGGAATATCGCCGCCGAGAAGGCGACGGAAAGCCTTCATCAATGGATAGCGTTTATAACCGTAAAGATTGATCTGGTCGATCTGGGCGGTGGCCAGAGTCTTCAATTGGTTGAACTGAGTGTCGTTCAGAATATAGATGACATTGTTGGCGACCCGGGTCAGGAAGCTGGTGTTGTGGCCCATGTCGTCGAAGTCGTTGTCGCGCAAGTACTGGAAGCCGGTATAATCCGCCACCTTGCCCGGAGGGAAGAATGACTGGGCTTGCAGATTGCCGGTGAGCATGGCGAGGCCGGCAAAGGCCAGGGTCGTGCGCTGCGCTTCATCGGAAAGAGTCTGGGAAATGGTGAAGGAAGGCGAACTCACGACCACGTTCTGGCTCACCGAAGTGGAGCCCCCGGCATTGGCGGCCGTAAGGGTGACCGTAAAGGCGCCGCTGGTTGAATAGATGTGGCTTGGGTTCTGGAATGAACTCTTCGTGCCGTCTCCGAAACTCCAGGACCAGGATGTCGGGCTGCCCGCGGAAGTATCCGAGAATATAATCGCTTGGCCGCTCTTGGGTGCACCGGGGGCGAAGCTAAAGGCGCTGGACGGGCCGGACGAAGAATTAGACCCGCCGGACGAGGAGGACCCTCCCCCACCGCAACCCGGAAACACGGAGGTTACCAGCGCGATGAGTAACAATAATGGAAACTTTTTTCCCAACATATCAAATCTCCTTTGGAGGGCTAATCTAATTCTCACCCTTCTGATCTTTTTTCGGACGGTCGTTTCTCGATTCAGGGCGAAATTTTTCCCGGCAGGCTTTGAGTTCGGTGTGTGAGGTTGCCGACTGGACGCAGATTATTTCTTCCTGATCACGAGCGATCTTTTCGCGGATATGTTGCAGAATTTCGACCTTTTTCTGCTCAAAATTTTGACCTTGTCCTTGCGGTTTGTCTTGTGGTTTGTCATCACTTTCCGCGGCAAATGCCGGGATGACCAATACGCTGGCGATTACCGCCGCCATCAATGTTGTTTTCAATGTTGTTTTCATAATTTCCTCCCATGGAAAAAATTCCGGTTGTGTGTTCCGCGCGAAGCGGAGAAATTGAGACTTTGGACGACATCGCCTTGCGGTCCTTAGACGAAACCGGCGTGGGTCGTCCTGTTCCTGGTAACAAGTGTGGTTGATACCTGGGTTATTCTGTTGCCTGATCAGTTAAGTCAAGCCTACACCCAACGCCTGTTAATGTGTGTTAAGATGCTGGAATATTATGTAAAGTTTTGTAAAAACAACCTCGCTATTCTTTACAATTCTTTGCAAACAAACGGCGGTTAAATGCTTATAATGAAGATGATTGAAAGAATGAGGTAATTGCGAAACTATGAATTCTGGCCCAAATCGAGGAGGGCGATATTTTGAAGCCGCAGGAATACTGATGTATTTTGAGGACTTCAAAATTGAGCTCGACAAAGAGTTGGGCCAAAAGGGCAGTTCTGCAATTGACTCAGAATTACGGCGGATTGGAGAGCACCATGAATAACCTTCTGATCATCGATGACGATAAAGACTTATGCGAACTCCTCAGCGACTATTTCGCTCCGGAAGGTTTTGCGGTGGACGCGGTTTACAATGGGTTGGAGGGGGTAGAACGCGCGGTTTCGGGTCGGTATTCACTGGTGGTGCTCGATGTCATGCTTCCCGGCATCAACGGCTTTGAAGTCCTGCGGCGGATTCGCGCGGTTTCCAGCATACCCGTCCTTATGCTGACCGCCCGAGGTGAGGACGTGGATCGAATTGTCGGCCTGGAGATCGGAGCTGACGATTACTTGCCAAAACCTTTCAACCCCCGGGAGCTGGTTGCCAGAATTCGGGCGGTGCTGCGCCGGATGGACTCCAAGCAGCCGCCCCAGGCCGAGGCCGGGAGGTTGATTGTCGGCGACATCGAACTAATCCCGGGAACTCGCACCGTCCTGCGGGCCGGAGAGAAAGTGAATCTGACCTCGGTGGAGTTTGCCATTCTCGAAACCTTGCTGCGCCTGGCGGGACAGGTAGTAAGTCGTGATGATCTGGTAAAACAGGCCTTGGGCCGGAGCCTCTCCACCTATGACCGGAGTATTGACGTGCATGTGAGCAGCCTGCGCAAGAAACTCGGACAACGAGCGGACGAATCGGAGCGAATCAAGACTATTCGCAGTGTCGGTTACCTGTATTCGGCTGAATTGTAGAAAGTGATGGAGCCATGATTGCTCAATGGAACATATTTTCCAGGATATTTGGTCGGCTTTTCCTGCCGGCGGCGCTGGGCGGCTGGGCGATCCTTGCCTGCTTCGTTACTCCTGATTCAGCGTTCGCCGCGACAGATATGCCCCCCGGCAATGCACAGACAAAACAAATAACGACGGATAGTGAACGGGATCAGCGTCCTCGCCGAATACCGCCTCGGGTGGCGGTAGAAGCCTGTGTGGGCAAGAAGGAAGGCGATCCCTGTTCGTTCAATTCCCCACAAGGTGTTTTGGATGGTCTATGCTTTTCTGGTGATGAACTTGTGTTTGCCTGCAGACCTCATAGAGGGGGGGAGCCGCCGGAAGCTTCCCAGGGAAAAACCACCGAGCAGCAGACCACACCCCGAGTCCCTTCCCGGCTCAATTCCAATTATGACCTACTAGAAAGATATATCGGCAGTCTTGGTTCCTATCTTATCGTGGCCGTATTAGCCGCCGGACTGGCATGGTACTGGTTTTTCAGAAATTCCACCCTGCCCCTGCGCCGATTGCGCAAGGTGACCCAGCAATTGGCTGAAGGAGATCTCTCCGCGCGAGTTGGAGAAGGATTGGTTCACCGAAAGGACGAAATAGCTGACTTGGGCCGCGATGTGGACCGGATGGCCGAGCGTATCGAAAGCCTGGTGAGCGCCCACCAGCGGCTGATCAGGGACGTCTCGCACGAGTTGCGTTCCCCTCTGTCCCGTCTGAATGTGGCCCTTGAACTGGCCCGACAATCAGCAGGACCGACCCACGCCGCGCCCTTTGACAGAATTGAGCGGGAATCAGACCGCCTTAACGAGCTGATCGCTCAACTTCTGATGCTTACCAAGCTGGAAAGTGAAAGCGGCATGAACCAGAGGACGAATATTGATCTAACCGCCCTCATTATGGAAATTGCCCAGGATGTGGATTTTGAGGCGAAAAATAATGACCGAAGGGTAGTAACGACGGCAAGTGAACCGCTAATACTGAGCGGTAACAAGGAACTGCTCCGTCAGGCCTTGGAAAACCTGATCCGTAATGCCGCCAGATACACCGCGGCCGGAACCGCTGTGGAGATTTCACTGGGCAAAAAAGAATTGAGTGGTCGTGGCTGGGCCCACATCGAGGTCAAGGATCAAGGGCCGGGAGTTCCGGAATCGGAGCTCAGTGACATTTTCCGCCCCTTCTATCGCGTCAACGATGCCCGTGAACGCCAGAGCGGAGGCGCCGGGGTCGGCCTGGCGATTTCCGATCGAGCGGTACGACTTCATGGTGGAAGCCTGCGAGCCTTCAATGCACCCGGCGTCGGCTTGATTATGGAGATAGATCTTCCTCTGCCATAGGAATCCTTGAGATTGCCAACCCTCTACGCGCCGAGGCCATGACATTTCTCGGCAAAATGAATCGAAAAACCAGTCGTCATAGGTCGAACGCCGAATTTGTCGAAGTCGATTCCTTGTGTTATACTTGGATTCATTGGACAATTAAGCTGAAAAAATCAGCTGAAATAAATTGTTATGATTTCATCCCAGGCTAGATTTTATCTTTGAAAGGACCTGCCGCCATGAAAAATATCGCCGGTTTCTTCCTGATCTTCCTCTCTCTCTTTATGCTGATGGGCTTTTTCAAAGCCGATCTCGATATGAGCCCGGCGGTCAAACTAACGGCTTTGGCTATCGCCTCCGGCTTGCCTCTCTTGGGCGGAATCTGGCTTTTTTATACCAATTACAGAGAGAAAGCCCGTTTGGCCGCTTCGAAACTGAATCTGGCGGCCAAAACCCGGGAAGCCGAAGTATTGAAATTGGCGGAAAAGCTCGGCGGACGGCTGACGGCGGTGGAAGTGGTCACCGCTTTGGCCTTGGACCAGGCTCAAGCCAAGGACCTGTTAGAATCCTTGGCCAGTCAAGGATTGGCTGAGGTCGGGTTGACGGACACGGGAGTGATTGTTTATTCATTCTACGATGTTTTGCACCTGAAAGAAAAAAACAAAGCGAAAAACGTTCTGGAGGTTTAGCATGGAAGCCCGCTACGACTGCCCGGTCTGCCTGGGCGCGAAAATGGATAAATTGAAATTGGGGGAAAAAGACCAGCTTACCCTCGATTATTGCCAGAGGTGCGGCGGCATTTGGTTCGATTTCGGTGAAGTCGGCAAACTGTCTTCCCTCCCCTCAACCGCTATGACCGGAAAAGTCACTCTTACGCCGGATCATTATCTGATGCAGTGCCACTCCTGTCATGCTCCTTTGGACAGAAACGCCAGTAAATGCGACCAATGCGGTTGGGAAAACATAATAGACTGCCCTGTCTGTCAAAAACCCATGGGTAAAACCAATCCACGGGATCTACATCTGGATTACTGCCCTTCTTGCAAAGGCGTCTGGTTCGACAATATCGAACTTTCCGAAATTTGGAACGGACACCTGGATTCCGTGGCCAAGGAAGCC
>JADFXS010000110.1:6339-8942 GCA_015233515.1 Deltaproteobacteria bacterium
ACGAGCCAGGATGGAGAGACTAGATCATTCTTCGTGGATGTATTGGCCTTCAACCCCGATCTCTCCAGCTTTGGAGCCCAAGTCGCGGTGGAAGCCGCCCAAACAGCCTATAACATCTCCATAGAGGCTGTTGCCAGTTCTCCCGAACTGATGGGCGCGGCCGTTGAAGGCGCGATAAAACTGGCTGGAGCAACCGTCGAGGCCGCGGCCAATTCTCCGGAACTAGCCGGGGCCGTGGTGGAAGTGGCCGCGGATGTCGCGGGATCTGTCTTTGAAGGGATCGCTGATATCATCTCCGGTATTTTTTCCTGAAGCGGTTTCATAATAATTAGGAATTATGCGGCGTTCGCCGGGATTCTCTATGTTCCCCCCAACGCCGCTTCTCACTCTTAAATATCCTAATATACCGGTTTGTAGGGGGTGGACCTCCTGGTCAAACCGCGATTTCTAACCAACCTACTTGAAATCATCAAGGCAATCCCCGAGCCTGATACCGAAATTTTTGGCCGCGTTATTGACGACCCGAAATGAAAAGCGTAGGCTAAAAATAATTGCACATTCAAATTTCCGTTGGAATCGGCAGGTATTGTTTCTGGGGCTTTTTCCGAGTTAGAGCCCGTTATTTTCGGCTTTCCACACCCGGATGATTTAATAATCGGCTTGGCAGCTGCACCACGGCCCAAACATGGATTTGATCGAGAATACTAAAAAGGACAACAGTCTTGCCCTGCAAAAAAACTCCGAACCGACCTCGACGGCGAGGGCTGACGCGAAAAAACTTTCATCCATAACCATCTAAAACAAGGACATTTTAAAGCCTTTGCTGAAAATGAAAGCTAATGCATTCATACTGAGTATTGGATTTTTAAACCTCTGCTAAACAGTTCGTCACACGGGAGGTCAATCATGAAGAAAGCAGGGCTCCGAACCAAGTTGATCTTTGCGTCAATGCTTGCCTTGATCATTCCCATGGCGGTCACGATCGGCGTCGTCACCTTCATTGTCACCAAGCAGAACAAAACCACTTCTTTCGATATGCTCAAGAAATCGATGGATATCATCAGAGAAGACCTTCAATCGAAAGAAAAAAAACTCATCGCCGATACGACTCAACTAGCCGGCGCGAACAAAATGGGGTCGAAAGTACAATTTCTTTACGAATACAAAGGGAATGCCTCCATGGCTTCCGTCACGGAGAACATTTATAAGGAAATAACCAACGAGCTTTTCCAAGTAAAAAAAATGAGCAACCTATGGCAAACGGCCATTTACGATGCTGATGGAGATCTGGCTTCCTTTGCCGTGAGTCAAGGTGAAGACACGTTTTCCCTGGGATATAACCAGGTCGCTGATCAAACAAAATTGTATTTGGCTACCTTGAAAGGCGGCGAGGAATTGACACCGGCTGGATTTAAACAGGGAGAATTGCCAAGCGATTCATTACTGAAACAAAAATTCGGAAAAGAAATTCCTCAAAAAATCACCGTGAGCTTCGAAATCATAAACAACCATATCTGCCTCGTGACCTATTCACCCATATTATGGAACAATTTCAACAAACAAACCGGACAGCTGGAACAGAAACAATTCGGCTTCGTCTTGGCGGTCCTGAGAATCGAAAAGGACTTCGTGGAGAAAATGTCTACCTTGACCGGCATGAAGGTAAACGTTTTTACCAAGGAAAATCTTAGCGTCGGCGTTTTCCCCGCATACAACCGACTCTCTTCCGTTCCGGCCGGCGAAGAAAAAGGACCCCGAGAAATGGCCAAACAGGCAGTTCTTCTGTCCGATGTCGATATCGGCAATGACTCCTATTTTCAGGGCGTCCTACCGCTTTACAATAAGACCGGACCTATCGGTTCGCTCGCGGCTCTTTATTCCAAAGAACTGGCGAAAGCCAACACTCGTCAATTGATCTGGCTGTTGACCACGGTCGATTTTGGATGCATCCTGGTGTTTGTTCCCTTAGCCGTATTTTTCGCAAATCTTTTAGCTAAACCTATAAAAAAATGCGTCCGTTTGGCCGACGACATCAGCGAAGGCGATTTTTCTCAAAAAATCAGTGTGGATTCCCAGGACGAAATCGGAGCCCTGATGGGGGCTTTCAATAAAATGACCGAAAGCCTCTACCAAAAAGCCGAATTGGCCGCGGCCATCGCTTCGGGCGACCTCTCCCGAGAAGTCCGGCTATCGTCGGGTCGGGATATGCTAGGGCAAGTCCTGGCCAAAATGACTTCCTGGTTGAACGAGATTCTGGTCCAGGTTAACGAAAACGTTGACCGAACGGCCTCGGGAGCGGCCCTGGTCTCCGACTCTTCCCAGTCCTTGTCCCAGTCCGCCTCTGAGCAGGCAGCGTCCCTGGCCCAGATCACAAGTTCCATGACCAGATTGGCCTCTCAGACCAAAACCAACGCGGAAAACGCCGGCCAGGCCAATAATCTGGCCCTCTCGGCCAAGGCTTCCGCGCTGAACGGCAGTGGACAGATGGCGGAAATGACGGCGGCCATGAAAGACATCAACGATTCCAGCAGGGAAATCGCCAGAATAATCAAGGCTATCGACGATATAGCCTTCCAGACCAACCTGCTGGCCCTCAACGCGGC
>JADFXS010000111.1 GCA_015233515.1 Deltaproteobacteria bacterium
CAATTCGACATGATCCGGTCCCAACATCTTTTCGCGAATATCCAAGGCGCGGATATATAGGGGTTCAGCGGCGGGGAACCGCCCTTGGTTATCGTACAACAAGGCCAGATTGTTCAGACTTTGAGCTACATCAGGATGATCCGGCCCCAAGGCCTTTTCCCGGATAGCCAAGGCGCGCTGATAAAGGGGTTCGGCTCGACGGTAATCACCCTTGGAATCGTAAAGACCGGCCAGATTGTTCAATATCCCGGCGTTTTTGGGATGATCGGGGCCGAATTCCTTTTCCCGAATGGCCAGGGCGCGCAAATAATAAGGTTCGGCCATGTCCGGTTTACCCAAGGTTTCGTACAGAGTCGCCAGACTGTTGAGGCTTTGAGCGACTTCCGAATGTTGAGGGCCAAGTAATTTCTCCCTGATGGTCAGGGCGCGCTGATAAAAATTTTCCGCCTGGGAATATTGTCCCTGCCTGTAAAGCAAACCACCAAGTTGATTGGCGTCTCGGGCCGCTTCCTTACTGTCGGGACCAAAATATTTTTCATCTATGATCAAGGCTTTTTGGTAAAACGGCAAGGCTTGGTCGTATTGTCCCGAAGCTTCATGCAGTCGGGCCAGGAGGATCAAACCGTTGGCCGTGATGGGGTCATCCGGACCGAACTTGGATTCCCAAATAACCAAAGCTTCGCGAGCTAAGGGAACTCCGGCCTGATATCGGCCTTCCAAAAAGAATTGAACCGCTTGCTGGGTTTTGGCTTGAGCCTCTTCAAGCGATTGGTCCTGGGCGCTGACCATGCCGGCGGCGAGCAACAGACTGATGGCCGATATTATGATCAATTTCGCAATATTGCTGAAATAATGAAAACGATTCATTTCCATCGTCTCCTAAAAAGCGATAATTCCCCTGGTTGATTAACGCGTCAGCCGTGCTGAATGGTTTAACGGCGCCTAATAATATAACTTTTGTTAAATAAATAAGTTATGTACTAGATCTTGAATAGCAAACTCGTCTCCGCCGGTCAATCGTTATTCCGGTGCGCGGAACAGGCCTTGATGGCCCGGGATTTGAGATAATCATCCAACGGCCTTAATTCGTCAGTCTTGAGGAATGCCGGCGTATTACGCGGAGTTCCAATTTTAATCCGCAAAGAGCTTAGTAAAAAGGACGATTTTGCTTTCATGTCTCTGACAAATAACTTTCCCCGGACCAGTATCTTTTAATATACTGGGTTCGATCTGGCTACTGCTTCAAAATCCAAACCGGAGGATTTCGGAATTTGACTCAATCCCGATCGCCGGCCCTGGACTACCGTTCCTTGGGCCAAAAGATCGCTCTGGCGATAGCATCCGTGGCTTTTGTACCTTATGCCCTGATTTTTATAGTTTTTTATTATTCGTATAACCAGTCTATCCACGCCAAGGTTATCGATTCCCTGAAAAACGTAGCCGAAGCCCATAAACAGACCATCGACAACTTCCTGGACAGCCGCCTGGCTAATTTGACCAATGCCGCTAACCTGTCCGGCCTTTCACAACTGACCGATCCCCAAGGCTTAAAAAATACTCTGGCTTCATTACAGGAAGTTTACGGCGTCTTTGTGGACCTGGAATTAGTGAACTCCGATGGCCGGTCACTGACTTACGCCGGCGCGGGACAACCGGAGAATCTTGATTATAATCAAACCGCCTGGTTTAAGGAAGCCATGACCAAAGGTAGGTATTTAAGCGATGTGTTTGAAAAGGCTCCAGCTGGGACATCGTTTTTCTTTCTGGCTTTACGCCTTGGACGCGAAAAGGAATATGTCCTGAAAGCCGTTATCGAGGCCGCACCCTTGGACATGGTGGTGGCGTCGATCAACTTCGGGCAAACAGGTCAAGCCATTCTTGTCAACCGCCAAGGCATACACCAGACTCACAGCCGGCAAGAACGACGATTCGGAACCATGGAATCCCCGGCGCCGGAACTCTTCTCCGGAGTAAAAGTCAGCCAGATCAAGGATATCAATGGTCGGGAATTAGTCCAGGCTCAGGTCTGGGTTAACCACCAACGTTGGATGCTGATCTGCCGGCAGGATGCAAACGACGCTTATAGCGCACTCTATCAGGTCCGTTTGATAGCCTTGGCTGTGGGCGCCGCGGGCGGCCTGATGGTCATCGGAGCGACCTTGTTTTTCACTAGACGCCTGGTTAACCGGTGGGCTGAAGCCGACCGGCAAAAGGAACTGCTTCATGAACAGATTATTCAGGCTGATAAGCTCTCGTCCTTGGGCATGATGGTTACCGGCGTCGCCCATGACATCAACAACCCATTGGCCATAATGCTCGAGGAAGCCGGTTGGCTGCAAGACCTGATGCTGGAAACTCCCTTATTGATCGGTGATGACGCCGCGCGGGCTGAATTCGAAAACGGCTTGAACAAAATCAAGAGTCACGGCCGGCGGTGCAAGGAAATCACCCAGATGCTTTTAAATTTCGCGCGTAAAACAGATGCGACCAATCGCCGACCTACTCAAATCAATGATCTGGCTCGGGGAGTGGTCGGCTTGGTGGAAAGATTAGCCAGATCCGCCCGGGTTAATCTTGTATTGGACCTGGACCAGGAATTGCCCAAGCTTAATATCGCCCCGACGGAACTGGAGCAGGTGCTCATGAACCTGGTCAAAAACGCCGTTGACGCCATGGAACAGACCGGCGGGGAGATAATCATCCGCACTGGTCGAGTCGAACCGGATGAAATAGAAATCATTGTCCAGGATAACGGTCCGGGCATTCCCGCGGTCGTGCGCGACCGAATCTTTGATCCGTTTTTTACCACGAAACCGGTAGGCAAGGGCACCGGACTGGGTCTGAGTATTTGCCACGACATCATAGAAAAGCTGGGTGGAAAAATTGAGTTGCGGAACAACCAGGAATGCGGAGCAATCTTCGTCGTTCACTTACCCATGTCGCTGACCGCGGGTTAATATTGACTGAATCCGGGAATAAAAGCCGCATCAGCCCTGGCCGGATACCGGATTAACCGCGGCGATCCGGCGACGATTCCACCGGAAAACCAACTAGACTACGAACTCAAAGCCGCTTGACGACGTGCTTTGATGTATTCGATCACGGCGGGCATCACGGACAGGACGACGATGATTACGATGACCAGGGAAAAATGCCTCTTAACCACGGGTAGATTACCGAAATGGTAGCCGCCGAAGATAAAAATACTGGTCCAGGCTAAACCGCCGGCGATGTTATAAACAATGAATCGCCAGTAAGTCATGGCGCCGACGCCGGCGACAAAGGGGGCAAACGTCCGGATTATGGGGATAAAACGGGCGATGATAATGGTTTTGCCACCATATTTTTCATAAAATTTATGGGTTTTTTCTAAATACTCTTTTTTAAACCAGCGGCTGTTTTCCTTGTTGAAGACTTTGGGACCGATCAGATGACCGATCCAGTAATTGACCGTGTCGCCGGTTATGGCCGCGACGCTGAGCAGGACAAACAACCAGGCGACATTCAAAGCGCCTAGCGCGGCGATAGCCCCGGCGGTAAAAAGAAGAGAATCGCCCGGCAAGACCGGCGTGACCACTAGTCCGGTTTCCAGAAAGACAATGAGAAATAGAAGCACATAAGTCAGTTGCCCATAGGCGCCGACGATTTCCGCCAAGTGACGGTCCAGGTGCAAGATAAAGTCAATAAAGTAATTGATCCATTCCATCGTTTTTATTGCTCCGAAGTCGACTAAATTAAAGGGGTAACCTATATCATCATCCACGGGCAGCCACAAGGCGCTGAAGGTTGTAAAATTGCATCTGCCCGAGGCAAGGCCCCCAAATACACCATCAAATCGCGAATAGGGCGCGTAAATCCTCGGCGAAACGCGAAGTTGGACCGATTTTGGCCCGCAGGCGTATTCAGCATACGTCGAGGAGCCAAAATCGGGAAACGAGCGTTGCAGCCAGGAGTTACGTGCCTCGACGCCCGCAAGTGGTGAATTAGGAGCTCACAACCCACTTGACGTAAAGCTAAAGTAATGATATTATATATTCGTCTTACGGAAGAGACAATTTGCCTGGAGCCAACGGATGGGCGCCCATATGAGCGCCTATTTTATTTGCAGGCCGGGACTCAAGGAGGAAAAACATGACCGTGAATTCGACCTGATCCGAAGCTAGGCTTCGGTAGAGGAGCAGGACATGCTATCCACGTCTTTCTTCAACGGCGTCAGCCCCCTCCAATGGTACACCAGTTCCTTACTCAATCAATTTTTCGGCACTAATTTTTCTCCGACTGAAGGCATAACAGGCCCGATCGCGGCTTCTTATTCCGGATATGCCGGCGCGAATCAGCCGTCCGTCTCCTACGCCGGCTCGAATCAAGGCCAGACCGATGCCCTGAGCGGACTTTATAAACGTCAGTACGATCTAATCGGCAAAGCCGATCAGCTCTCCAACACCAATAGTGATTCTGTCCTGTACCGGCAATCGGCCGTCAGCGGGAACAGCGGAGTGGCGAAGATCAACTATTTCGACGGCAATAACTATTACGGTGATGTCCCTGATTCTACATTTAATTTCAATGTCACTCAGATTGCGACCGGCAAGGCTGTCCAAAGCAATCTGTTATCACCTACCGCCGCGGCGTTTACCTCCGGAGGAACCAAGGCTTTCACCTTGACCGTGGGCCAGGCCCCCAACCAGACAAACTACAATATTCAATTCAACGTCACCCTCGGAGAAAACAACAACGTCGTCTTGAATCGGATGGCTCAAGCCATCAACGACGCCAAGAGCAGCGTAACCGCCAGCGTGACCAACGGCAGCGCCGGCATTCGCCTGCGCCTGGAAGGTCAGACCGGAACAGTCAATGACTTCTCGTTGACCGACGGCAGCGGGACTCCCGTGGCCGCCATTGGTCTATCCAACACGGTTCAAAGCGCCCAGAATGCGATATTCACCATGAATAACGCCGATTACAACCAACCTAACAACGGCGTGGTTCTGCAGAACGGCCGCCTGCTGGCCAGCGTTACCGGACCCGGCGCGACCACGATTTCCGTGGGCCCGGACACGAGCAGCATGCTTGATTCGATAAATAAATTGGTTGATTCCAGCAATGAATTTTCGTCCTACCTGGCGGCTAATCAATATTTAAATGAAAATCTCAACCAGGAATGGTCCGGGATCTTATCCAACGCCGCCTCCAAATTGGCCGACTATGGCCTCATCCTGGGACCGAACAATCAGTTGAGCCTGAACAGCCGCACTATGACTCAAGCCTTGAACAACAACCTGGCCGGTGTCCGGGAAGCTCTTGGAGGTTATCAGGGTCTCGTCTCGGATATCAATTCCTTTGCCGGCCGGATCACCTCATCTCCCGGGGCCAGTCTATTGGCCTTTCAGCCCGACTACGGTTACGGGCACCTGTATTTGCGTTCCGGGACCTCGGCCCCGACATTTCGCGTGGGTTCGTCCCAATACTGGGTCGTATGAATCTTAGTTTTTCTTCGCAGTGAGCACCGACGTAACCGACTCTCCTATAGATAATTTTCTATCTCCATCCGGTTCTCAAACCTCTCGCTGGAGTGCCCGCCCCACTCCTTGCCCGCGATCGTCTATTTGATTTGCCGGGTTATATTTTGTTGTTTCCTGATTCTCATGCCGCCGATGCACATCATCTGAATTCATTTTAATTGTTATGCCGCATATTATTGCTACATCGACCGGCTTCGGTTAAGATGTTTCCAATATTTTCTCAGATGAGGAGAATGGACCATGAAGATAGTAATTTCAGTCATCATGGCCTTAGTGGTCAGCCTGCCTGTCGCGGGATGGGGAGCCGGCGCCAGTGACGCCATGCGTAAGGCCTCAGCCAGCTATTCCCGAGGCGACTTCCCCTCGACCATCGACAGCTTACGGGATGCCTTGGAAGCGGCCTGGATCGAAGCCCCGCTGACGGCCCAGAATGTGACCTTTGTCAGCGCGCCGCCTCAAGGATTCCGCAAATTCAAGGCCAGAGCGGACAACATTTTCGAAACCATCGATCCTGTCCAGCTCTATATAGAACCGGTAGGATGCATTCTAAAAAAAGAAGGCCAGACCTATCGGATAGCCGTATCAGCCGATTTCGCGGTCATGGACGAAAAAGGCACCGCCCTCGGCGGCCAGAACGGCATCGAGGCCCTCAAGGCCGAAGTCCAGAGCTTCAGCACCGAAATCATGATGACCTTTACCTTTGTGCCCAAGGGCCTGCCTCCGGGAAATTACAAGCTGGCCGTGATCCTCAACGATAAGAACTCGGATAAAACCGCAAAATTTGAAAAAGATTTCGTTATCAAAAAATAGCTCCCCAGACCGGGTGAGTTCGGAAAGCGCTTCGGAACACCAGGTCGGGTATGGCTTGTTTATTGTTTTTGAAGGTCTGGATGGGTGCGGCAAGACGACCCAGGCTTACCGGCTGGTCGATCGCTTACAGTCCTTGAACATCCCCGCTCTCTATGTCAAGGAACCTACAGCCGGGCCCTGGGGACAAAAAATAAGGCGGATCGCTTTAATCGGCCGATCAGGAGTAACTCCGGCCGAGGAACTGGAATATTTTATCCGCGACAGAGAAGAAGATGTCCGGCTTAACATCACTCCGGCCCGGTTACAGGGCCGAATAGTGGTGGCTGATCGCTATTTTTACAGCAATATCGCCTATCAATCGGCTTTAGGTCTGGATGCCGGGGAGATTCGTCAACGTAACGCCTCGTTCCCCGTTCCAGAGTTGGTTTTTTTTCTAGACATCCCGCCCGAATTGAGTCAGGATCGAATTACTCGGCGCCGTGGCGATAAACCGAATAAAGGCTATGAACAAAAGACCTTTTTAATCCGGGTCCATAAGGAGTATCAAGCTCTGACCGATCCCAATATTGTCCGTCTCAACGGAGATCGCCCGGAGGATGAGATCGCCGAGGAAATCTGGCTGCTAATGGAACCTCTTCTGGCCGAACGACGCCATAATTGACCCAATATTGATCAATCGAAACAGCCATTGGAATGAAAAGCGAGTTTTGTGTACTTGAAGCTCCCCGCGGTATGCGGCGGGGAGCTTCAAGTATCAATCCAAAAAAAGATCGGTCACGGCGAAGCGGTCCACATCCACCAAACCCTGATCCGTCAGTTTCAAGTGGGGAATTACGGGCAACGCCAAAAAAGAAAGGGCCATAAAAGGGTTGGCCAGGCGACAACCTAAACGTCCGGCCGCGATTTTGAGGGTTTCCATGCTTTCCGCCACGGTGGACAGGGATTGATCGGACATCAAACCGGCCAGGGGTAGCGGTAGCTTGGCCATGACTTGAGACTGGGAAACCACGACCAGACCACCGTGCATTTCCTCGACAGTCTTGATGGCCAAGTAAAGTTCCGAGGAACCAAGTCCCGCCGCGACGATGTTGTGGGAATCATGAGCTATTGATGAGGCGATGGCGCCGGATTTCAAACCCAGGCCTTTAAGCAGACCTTGGCCGATAAATCCCGTGCCCCGATGACGTTCCATTACCACCAAACGGACCAGGTCCCGCTCAGGGTCGGCGCAAAGCTTTCCCTGACACTCGGGGACATCTTCGATCAAATGTCCAGTCAATATTTGGCCGTCCAGGTATTCGATGATTCGAACTCGACGGCCGGTTACCGAAATTTCCAAGGTATCCGGCGAATAAGATGATAGATTCATGGGCTGGACCCAGTCGGGGGTGGGCGGCGCTTCGGGAAGCCGGATAGTGAGCTGTTGGTCGCGGGCCACTAAACCACCGTTTTTATATACCTGATCCACAACGAAATTTTCCATATCTTCAAAAACGACTATATCCGCCCGATACCCGGGCGCCAAAGCCCCGCGACGGTGTAAACCGTATATTTGAGCCGCATTTATAGTAGACATGGTGATCGCGCGGATCGGATCCAGGCCTTGAGCCACCGAAAGACGCAAGATGTTATCCAAATGGCCTTGAGTCAGCAGGTCCTCGGGATGACGATCATCGGTGCAAAAAGCAATTCGACGAAAATTGTGGTCCGTGATCAGAGGCAGAAGATCGGTTAAATTTTTGGCCTGGCTGCCTTCTCGAATAAGAATATATATGCCTCGATCCAGTTTTTCCCCGGCTTCCTCCAGATTAGTGCACTCGTGTTCGGTAGCCATGCCGGCCAAGGCGTAGGCATTGAGATTAGGCCCCCGGAGTAAAGGGGCGTGGCCGTCCATGGGCCGATCGGAGAATAAATCGATTTTTTCCCAAAGCGGCGGCCATCCGTGGATGACTCCGGGAAAATTCATGACTTCGGCCAAACCGAGGACTCGGGGTGCGGCTAATAAAGGCCTCAGGTCCGCGGCGGCCAAGTACATTCCGCCGGTTTCCAGGTGAGTGGCCGGAACACACGAAGGCGCCATAAAAAAAATATCCACCGGCAGATGGCTTGAAATATCGATTAAATGCTTTATCCCTTCCAGACCGAGCACATTGGCGATCTCATGGGGATCGGCGATCAAGGTCGTTGTTCCCCGCGGGACAATGACTTTGGACAATTCCGACGGTGATACCATGGAGCTTTCCAGGTGCAAGTGCGGTTCAATCAGCCCTGGGGCGACAAACCGGCCGTTGAGGTCCACCTCCCGCAGACCCTGGTATTGTCCTAAACCAACTATCCATCCTTCGGAAATCGCCAAGTCTACCGATTCCAGCCGGCCGGAAAAAACATTTATAATGCGCCCACCCTTCAGGACCAGGTCGGCCGGTTCACTTCCTCGCGCGGCGGATAACAATCTCTTCCAGGTATTATTATGATCATCCATATTCAACTCACATCTCATTCAGGCGCCGGTCAACCGAAAAACAAATTCGGCCTCC
>JADFXS010000112.1 GCA_015233515.1 Deltaproteobacteria bacterium
TTTGATCAGGACCAGGCTGGAAACCGTGGACCAGGAAAAAATGGTGGAGATCAAAAACGCGGCCTTGTATCAACTACAAAGTGAATTCAAGGCGTTGGAGCAAGAAGATGAATTCTTGGGGAAACAAATTCGGGAGCTCCAAAACCGTCAGGAACGGATCATAGTCGAACTGGGCCAGCTGACCGAACGCAATCAAGCGCAATCCGATGAAGCAAATCGTCTCCGCGGGGAACTAACCGCCTTACGGGAGAAAAACACGGCCCAAGCATCACTTTGCGAGCAATTACGGGTTGAACATGCCGACCGGAAACGTGATTATGACTTAGCCGTGGAAAATCGAGAGGAAATCAATCAGGACCTGGCTCGAATCAAATCCCGATTGGTCCGGCTGGAAGAATCCATAACCGGAAAAGAACGGCTGGCTCAACAACATGCCGACCGCCAGGAAGAAGTCCTGGCGGAAAATGATCAAATCCAGACCGAAATTGAATATTGGCGACGTCAGGAAGAGGAACTTGCCCTGGAACGGGCGACTCTAAACAAGGCTGTCGCGGCGGCCAAAACCGCGCTCGACTCCAACCGTCAAGAGGCGACGGGATATCAAAAAGAAGCGGACCGTCTTCTTACCGAAGAACGAAACGCGGAATCCAGACTCGCCGGATTGTCGTCGCGCCTGGCGACATTGCGGGACCTGCGGGCCCAATTCAGCTTATATCCCGAAGGAGTTCAAGCCTTGATGGCCTGGAGCGACCGGGAAGAGGCCGGAATCATCGGTCCGCTGGCCGAACGACTTGCTGTTCCCCTCGGATTTGAAAAAGCGATGGAAGCCGCCTTGGGTGAACGTCTCGGATATGTTCTGGTCCGTGAACGCGGTGGAGCTTTGCGGGCCATCGAATATTTGACCGCCGGTCAGTTGGGTCGGTGCGGCTTGATAGTGTTGGACAATGAGAAGTCGTTGCCGGATTCGGATTTGGTGGAATTTTTACTGGGCGATCTGGTGTTGACGGACACCTTGACCGAAGCGGCCTTAGAACCGTCCGGACGTAATATCCTGACCAAAAGCGGCGAGTACATCGGCGCTTCCGGACTGATGGTCGGGGGGCAAACCCGTCAGACCGACCACGGCCTTCTTCAACGATTGCGGGAAATCGACGAACTGGAAGATCAAGTGAAAAACTTGACGGAAACCAGGCGGCAATTGGCCGACGAGCGTTTGAACCTCACTGCCCGGATCGAACAAGTTCGGAAAAAAATTGTTCAAGACGAGGATCATTTGCGTCAAGGCAATAGCCAGATAGTGGAAATAGATAAAAAGCTTTCCGCCTTGACCGCGCGTCGTCGGGAACACGAACGTCGAGCCGGAACCATCGTCAGATTACTGGAAAACCAAGCCGAAGAGGCTCGGCTTCTCGCTGAAGAAAAGGAAGCGGCTCGAGCTGAAATAGATGCTCTGATTTCGCAAGAGGAGACCATCGGCCAAGAACTGGCTCTAACCAGGGAACAGGCCTTGGTCATGGCCGCGGAACTGGAAGCGATATCGACTAAAGGTCACAAAGCCTCGGCGGAGATGAACGCCGGAAAAGAACGTTTTGGCGCCGCTGAAAGAGAATTGACTCGGGTGACCAAATGGTTGGAAGAAATCATCGGCCAAATTAAAACCAAGACCAGGGAGCAGGAAGATATCAAAGTTGAATCCGAACAAATCAGCCGGCGTCGGCAGGCTATTGTCGATCTCCGGGCGGGTTTCTTGGATCGGTTGTCCAAGGCGGAAGAAGATGTAGCTTCAGCCCGGCGTCTACTGGATGAAATGCACGTTGCGGCCAATAACCTGGAGAAGGAAACCAGGCAGACGCGTAAACAGAGGGAAGAGGCCAACGAACAAATCAAGCAAGTGGAACTCGATTTACAAGAAATAGGTTTTAGACAAAAATCCATTCAAGAAAGGTTACAAACCGATTATCTTTTGGATATTGAGCATTTGCCCACGGATATACCTCAAGGCCCCGGAGCGGATTTTGATGTCGAGGAAGCCGGACATCGAAAAGAGGACCTCAAGACCAAAATCGAGGCCATGGGCGAGGTCAATCTGACGGCGATCGGAGAGCATGAAGCGTTGCTGGAACGGTATAATTTCTATCGTGACCAGTATGACGATTTGACCAGAGCCATAAATAATCTCCGGGATTCCATCGCCAAAATAAACCGGACCTGCAAAATAAGATTTAATAGCACTTTTAAGGCGGTGGATGAAAAGCTGCGTGAAATTTTTCCGTTGCTTTTTGATGGCGGCGAAGCTTGGCTGTCACTGACCGATGAGTCAGATCCCCTGGAATCCGGAGTGGAAATCCATGTCCATCCGCCCGGAAAAAAATTGACGGTGATGAGCTTGTTATCCGGCGGAGAAAAAGCTTTAGTCGCCCTGGCCTTGATTTTTTCCCTGTATCTGATAAAACCAAGTCCTTTTTGTTTGCTGGATGAAACAGATGCCCCACTGGATGAAGCCAACATCGACCGTTTCAACCGGCTGCTGACCAAATTAGGCCAGTCATCACAGATTATCATGGTCACCCATAATAAACGGACCATGCAGATATCACAGACTTTGTACGGCGTAACCATGGAATCGCCCGGTGTTTCCAAAATGGTCAGCGTTAATCTATCACAAATGGAAAAGATGGAAGAACATGTTCAAATGGTTCAAGCGGGATAAAAACAAGGATAAGACGCAACCTACCGCGCCGGAATCCACGGTGGTGGATGATTCGGCCCTTCCGGTCCCGGTCCAACCTGCTTCCGACGAGGAGCCGGCTATTGACCCGGAGGCGGCCGTAAACCGGCAATCCGTTTCGCTTCCGGATCAGCCGTCAACAACAATCATGGATCAAGCTTCCACGGCGGTTTCAGCAGGTCCCGCCTCCGAGGACGACACACCTCCGGTGGTTCAAGAAGAACCGGAAAAGAAAAAAGGCTTTTTTTCCCGACTTAGGGAAAAACTGAGCAATACCCGAACGATCCTGAACACTCGGGTCGACCACCTTCTTCTGGGCATCAAGGAAATAGACCAAGATGTCTTGGACGAGCTGGAAGAGATACTGATCACTTCCGACTTGGGGGTGACCACTACCCAAGCGCTGCTTAAAAATGTCAGCGAAATGGTCGCACGTAAGGAGTTGACTTCAGCCCCTAAATTGAAAGAAAACCTGCGGGCGGAAATGATTCGAATTCTGACCGCCCCAAAGGCTGATTTTGACCGGCAGGCCAAACCTCACGTCATCATGGTGGCCGGTGTCAACGGTGTGGGCAAGACCACGACGATTGCCAAACTCGCCAACCGGTTTATCAACGAAAATCAGAAAGTCCTGGTGGTGGCCGGAGACACTTTCCGGGCCGCGGCCGTGGAACAGCTGGATATCTGGTGCCGGCGCGTCGGGGCTGATTTAATCAAGCAACAGGCCGGAGCCGATCCATCCGCCGTGGTCTTTGACGGACTGCGCGCCGCGGTGACCCGTGAGGTGGATGTCGTAATCATCGACACCGCCGGCCGGCTTCATACCAAGGTCAACCTGATGGAGGAGCTCAAGAAAATCAAGCGAGTCGCGGATCGAGCCCTGCCTGGGGCTCCCCATGAAATTCTGCTGGTGCTGGACGCCACCACCGGCCAGAACGCCATCAGCCAAGCCAAACTATTTAATGAGGCCGTCGGTGTTCATCAATTGGTGATGACCAAGCTGGATGGCACCGCCAAAGGTGGAATACTCGTGGCCATCTGTCACGAATTAAACCTCCCGGTCCGCTATATCGGCCTGGGTGAAGGCATGGATGATCTGCGGGATTTTGAACCTCAGGCCTTTGTCGAGGCGATATTCTAAAAAAATAAAAAATATTATCTTTCATGGAATCGACTTCGGCCACAGCGCCTCGATGCCCGCAAGTGGTGAATTAGGGTTGTCAATCCAGCTCAAATAGTTTATAAGGAATGAGCAAAACGCCTGGAGGAGTCGAACATACAGGCGGGCACATTCCTGGCGGCTTACCGCGGGGAGCCTCAATTGATTCGATCTATCCTCCTAAATATATACCCGGAGAATCTCGACTGAGTAAACAAATTCGTGCGTCTCTCAAAAAAATGCGTTGTCAAGGAAATTTTGTCTTTTCTTTTTGAATAATTTTTGGTAACTTCCATGTGCATGCAATTTTTCACAAGGAGGAATCTGAATGACAACTTATGGAGATGGTTATCGATTCTCCAAGTTCCGCCCACCACCCGGCTATCTGCTCTCTGCATGTCTGGTGTTGATTTTTTTTCTGATAACCACGGGATGCTCGGGACTGAATATTAATAACAGACCTGGCATTACCGGGATCACAGCCAGCCAGACCATCGAAGATAATAACGATAGCCTGGCCAATACCCCCGCAGACACCAACTCGATAGAAGACAATTTGAAAGACAAAGGGCTGACCCAGAAAATTCTGGCTACGGCTTATACCCAGTGGGGAAAACCTTATAGATTCGGCGGTAATTCGCCACAAACCGGATTTGACTGCGCGGGCTTCGTTCAATGGGTTTATGCACAACACGGTATCAAACTTCCACGGATGTCGACCGAACAAATTCGTGTCGGCACACCAGTAACTAAATCAGACCTCAGACCGGGTGATTTAGTTTTTTATTATGAAATGCGGAGTGTCCATGTAGGTTTATATGCGGGCAACGGCAAGTTTATCGACAGCCCAAGAACCGGATTTCGCATTGGGGAAATGGAAGCTTTTGATGCTTATCACGCGGCTTGTTTCGCCGGAGCTCGGCGCTTTATAAACGATTCTAAACCACAACCCCTGGATGACAAGCTCCGAGAATCAATAATTGCCAAAGCTTTGAGCATTAATGCTCCTGGTTTCAAGCAAGTCAATACCACCATGGTGGCCAAAGCCCCCGTCAAAAGACCGGATAAAACCACTGTGGCGATGGTCGATACTTCCCGTGGTAGTTCGACTAAATCTCAAAGTCTGACCGGCCGGAATAATCAGCGGACCAGCCAGACCGCAGTGGCGGCTAACACCGCTGACAAGAAATCAAAATCGACATCTGTAGCCGCGGCGGCTTCCTCGAAGACTCAGACTACCGCCATGGCGCAGGCCAGCAACAATCATCGGCATACTGAAGGGCGGAACAGCCACTATCAGGTCAAGAACGGCGATACCATCGTCACTGTGGCTCAACGTCTGAAAGTGCCATACCAGAGCTTATTGCAGGCGAATGGACTGGCTCAAAACCATACTTTACGCATCGGCCAGTTACTGAATGTCCCCGGCAACAGCCGGCAGTAATGATTGTCCCCGGCGGGGTGGCTGTGTCACTCCGCATCATACCAAGCGCGAAGAAATTTCTTCGTTATAAAATTATTAGTGTTTTAAACATTTTGGTTCCAGATCGTAAAATATCATACTAATTAATACACGAACTGAACCAGCGTTATTATAAAGCAGCATTGGGTCTTGGGTAGAAGCGGCAACGCCACCAAATAATGGTTGGAGTTGCCGCTTTATTTTATTTAAGTGTTTCCAGAGGGCCGTAAGCATGGTCAACAATGAGCCCAGTCAATAAGCCTATATATTCTACGGTGTTATAGTTGATGCTCTGACGGATTTTTCGCGGAAATATATTCTATACAATTATGGCGCATTATGGTATTTACGGGAACCTGTCCATGGCTTCGCTGTTGTTTTAATTTAATTGTTGGTAAATTGCGGCCGGGGCAAAGTTACTGATAGTTTGAAAAATAATAAATGTATTGATACAGGAGGAAAATCCAAATCCATGTCTATTAAGGTACGTAGTTATTGGGGCCGTAATCTTGGTCCCGGTCAAAGGATCCTGGGGTTAATAGTCGTCTTGGGGCTGATATTGGCAATGTCCGTATTGGCCACGGCCGCGGATCAGCCGAAAGATAAAAAAGCTGGAACGACTTCAACGGCTGAAACAGCCAGTGCTTCCGCGCCTTCCGGTTCGGCGCCCCTGGCTTGGCCGGGTCAACTTAACCCGCCCATGGATTCTTCAGACGCTTTTGTTAAATTCATGAAAGAACGTCGCAAGGAAAATGACAAATATCTGCCGCAACGTTACAGCCGGGCCCAAGCGCTGTTAAAAAACAAAGACCTTTGGCGCGATAAGGAAACTCGAGCCTTTTTGCTGACTCCCCGTGAAGAGTTTTGTCGTAAGTGGAATCTTCCTCGAGCTTACGAAAGCAACTTCCTAGATATCAAGTACGGAGTCACCATTTCCGGGCCCCACCTGGTCGGTAAAATGACTTCCGCGATAGATGTTCAACCCGGGGAAAAGGTCCTGGAGATCGGCACCGGCTCTGGCTATCAATCCGCTGTATTGGCCAATTTGACTGATAAAGTCTATACCATTGAAATCATTGAACCCTTGGCACAGGAAACCGACCAGATCTATAATACGTTGGCCGCGGGACAGTATAAAGAATATGCCAACATCAAACGAAAAGCGGATGATGGTTATTACGGTTGGGAAGAACACGCGCCTTTTGATAAACTCATCGTTACCTGCGGTATCGATCATCTTCCTCCGGCTCTGCTTAACCAGTTCAAAGTTGGCGGAATTATGGTCATCCCTGTCGGCATCGGCGCTCAAACCGTTGTTCTTAAAGTGACCAAAAGCAAGGACGCCCAGGGTAATTTCGTCATCGCGCGAGAAGATATTTACCAAGGACGTAAAAAAGTACCGTTTGTTCCTTTCACTAAAAAGGGCGGCGGGACCCACAACCAGAAATAGCTAAGAACCTTAACCGGCGTGACCCGGGGCTTCCCACCTAATGGTCATTGGCCGATGTGCTGACGATTTGCAGCTTCGAGGTCGGCTTCGACAATCTACCAGGATCGTTCGAAGCCGACTTTATAGTTACTTAACAGAGGTAATCGCAAAACTGTTCTTTTGGCCCAACTCTTTGTCGGACTCAATTTTGAAGTCCTCAAAATACTTTAGTATTCCTCCGGCTTCAAAATCTCGCCCTCCTCGATCCGGGCCAAAATCCCTAGTTTTGCAATTACCCCGGCAGCCATAATTTTTAAATTTTTCTTAGCAACTTGTTTATTCTGCTTATCATTTCCGTGTAGGCTCTCGAGGTAGTCCATGAACGACGAAGTAAAGTTTACTCCGGCCATTTATTTTTCCGTGGCTCTGGTTTCCGGAGCCATCATTGCTTATGAGCTTTTCGTTATGCGAGTCTTCGCCAATGGCGGGTGGGCCCATTTCGGCTCCACGGTTATCAGTATCGCCATGTTTGGCTTCGGGGTTTTCAGCACCATCTTGTGTATCTGGCGACCAATATTTAAAGCCAGGAGCGGTTTCTGGATAAACTTGGCGCTCATCGGCTTGGGCCCGCTCATGGTGGCCGCCAATATCGTGGCCCAGCAAATCCCTTTCAACCCCATTTTTTTAGTCTCCGATCCTGATCAAAAATATTTACTGACTTTGCTCTTTGTAATCTATTTTATTCCCTTTTTATTCGGCGCCGGTTTCCTGGGCATGATCTTCCTGACCGGGCAGCAGGATTTTGGCAAGGTTTATTTCGCCAATATGACCGGTTCCGGACTTGGCGGTTTATTCATTTTTATAACCATGTATTATCTACGGCCGGAACAACTATTTATTATCCCGGTTCTGATTTGGGCTTTGGGATTGATTCTTTGGTTAATCGGGAAATCACAGAAAAAACTGATACCCGTGGCTATAGTGGTGGCCATCCTCACTCTGGTCGGCGGCCAGCAATTTCCTCAAGTCAACATTTCCGCCTTCAAAGGAGTCAGTTACGCGAAAAACTTCCCGGATTCTCAAAGAGTTTATGATAATGCCGGGCCTTTCGGGTATTTGGAAGTTTATTTGAGCTCGTATTTTCATTTCGCTCCTGGTTTGAGCGATACAGCCTCGCTTCATTTAAAAGAAATGCCGGAAAAGGCTTACTTGGGAATGTATATCGACGGCGACGGCCCTATCGGCATAATGAAGAAATTGCCCCCCAGCCAAACGGAGTATATCAAATTCCTACCGTTATCCATGCCGTATCTGTTAAAGCCTCAAGCCGACGTCCTAGTGATGCAATTCGGCGGCGGCATATCCACCAACGTGGCCTTGAACCAGGGGGCGCGGCAAGTGACCGTGGCCGAAGGCAACCCCATGGTGGTGGAAGCGATGCGGGATAGTTCTTATATATCTGATTTTACCGGCCACATTTTGGCCGACCCCCGAGTCAAGCTGGTTCCTTACGACGGCCGGATCTTCGTAGCTCAGACCCAGGGACAATATGATATCGTCGACTTGAGTCTGGCTGATTCCACCGGCCTATCCATGCCCGGCGGGTCATCTATCTATGAAAAATACAATTACACGAAAGAAACCCTGCAATCTTGTCTGAAAGCCTTGAAAAAAGGCGGGGTTTTGGCCATAACCGTCTGGAATAAAGAAGACCCTCCCAAATCCACCCTGAAACTCATGCGCAGTCTGATCGAAGCCGGTTTGGAATCCGGAACCAAAGATATCAAGCAAGATCTTTTCATGGCTCACACCTATCTTTCCACCTTGACTATGTTATACAAAGCCGGCGGGTTTTCCGCGGCCGAAGTCCAACAAATCGACGACTACTGTCACCAAATGAGCTTTGGAATAATCTATGAACCAGGTCAGGCCAAGCCGGCTGGAGATCTGGAACGGATTTTTCAAGCATACCGGGATGCGTACTTTGCCCCTGAGGAAAACGAAAATTTGGGCGCCGATGTGGATATGTCCGCTGATAATCTCTACCGTTTGGTGGCTGATCGCCTG
>JADFXS010000113.1 GCA_015233515.1 Deltaproteobacteria bacterium
CCATCTAAAATTGTTATTTCCCTGTTAAGACATAGTTGTAGATTACCCGCTACAGGCCGCGAGGCCTCTTTGATATGTAAAGAATGAAGGGGTTTTAAATTTTATTCGCTAGTCTCATGACAAGCTGCTGGGAATGCACCCGCCTGCTTATTCACCGCATAGGCGTCTAAGTCCTTTTTTTTTATTTATCAGCTTGGTCCGGAATCGTTAGTTCCCAACCGCCAACACAAGTCCGGTCCAACTTATGTTAAGTTGCTTGAAACTTGGTCCAGTCAAACAATGTCTAGGAAGCACTTAGGTCACCAACAATCGCGGGTTTTTAGTTTAACCTGAGTTGTTGATGCCGCCATTTTATAAGCAATATTTACACTGTCAATAAATTTTTTATGATTTTTTTATGACAGAACATCCAAGTTCGAAGAAACATAAATATTTTTTATCCGCGTTTTCTCGATTTAGTCGTGCTTCTAGCAAAATATAGGCCAATTATTGAAATTTTAAAATCAGGTGTAATGATAATCACTTACAGAAATGATCAATTCAAAATCTTTAAAAAGTGTATAGTTTTTGCTCACATAATTCTAAATTTTCGGAAAATGAATCGATTTTTTAGTGATAATAATATTTGAAGTTGTTGGGCTTGCCCTTGAAGCACTCCGCAGCACGTGGCCTTAAATCTTAGAGAGATTCGGTCTTGAAACCGGAAGAAATTGACAATGGGCCGATATTTGTGATTAGGTGACTACCTGTGGAGATACTTCCATTTAAAGTATACTAGCGAGTTTGATTTCTGTGTGGATCATGGTGTCGGGATGGCGCAGATGTTTAATAAGAAACATTCATTCTTGGTCGTGATGGGGTTGCTGTTTTTTGCCCTGCTGTTGTCGGCTTACGCTCCAGCTGAAAATCAATCCTCCCAAGGTGGAGGCCAAGCGGTCGACTCCGGATCATCTCTGCCCAGACAAACCTCCGACGGAGAGTTTTTGTTTGCCCAAGCGTCAACAAACGAATCGGCTGCTCCTTCCGGCGGCGCTGCTGTAAATTCTTCGTCACTCCCCACCCTTCAAACTTTTACCAACTCCATGGGCCAGAAGTTCGTTCTTATCCAGCCCGGGACGTTTACCATGGGCAGTCCGCCCTCGGAGGAGTGGCGGAGCAGTGACGAGACCCAGCATCAGGTCGCCATCAGCCAAGCGTTTTATATGCAAACCACTGAGGTAACTCAAGGCCAATGGAAAGCCGTGATGGGGAGCAATCCTTCGAAGTTTGTCGACTGCGGCGACGATTGTCCGGTGGAGCAGGTGTCCTGGAATGACGTTCAGGAATTTATCCGCGGATTGAATTCCAAGGAAGGCGGCGGACGGTATCGGTTGCCGACCGAGGCCGAGTGGGAGTACGCCGCCCGGGCAGGCAGCCGGACGGCTTTCTATTTCGGGGAAAGCGCCGCTGATTTAGTTGAACATTCCTGGCATGACCGAAATTCCGGTGACAAGACCCATCGAGTAGGGACGAAGCGTCCGAATGCCTGGGGGCTGTATGACATGTACGGCAACGTTTGGGAGTGGTGCCAGGATTGGTATGGGAATTATCCCTCTAAGCCGGTAACCGACCCTCAGGGGTCTTCTAATGGGGCCTTCCGTGTCTATCGCGGCGGCAGTTGGGATCTCGGCCAACGGAGCTGCCGCTCAGCCGGACGCGGCCGGCACGAGCCTGGTTATCGCAGCTACTTCCATGGATTCCGCTTGGTCAGGGTGCAATAGTTTTTTAGATTTTTTGCTTTTTGAGAGAAAAATTTTGAAAACGAGAGGCGAACCCGAGAGATAAAGTTTGCTACGGTGGAATACAGACCCTGTCGAACATTCCCCGCAACCCATCGCGGTAAGATGCAACTATTTTTGTCTTGCCACCAATCACCATTTTTGTTATGTAGGATTGTTTAAACTACACACGCCTGGGGTTCGGCCCGCGGTGGCTACTGCTCACTGACCCGAGGCGGAGGAAAAACCGCGAGGAGGATTTTGCATGTCACAGATCACGATGAAGCAGTTGCTGGAGTCCGGCGTCCATTTCGGACACCAGACCCGGCGCTGGAACCCGAAGATGAAACCCTATATCTTCGGCGCCCGCAATGGCATTTACATTATCGATTTACAAAAAACCGTTCAGCTTTTCAAAGTAGCTTACAATTTTGTGGCTGACACCGTGGCCGCCGGCCATTCCGTCCTGTTTGTCGGCACCAAGAAGCAGGCGGCGGATTCCATTTTGGAAGAATCCGACCGGGCCGGGATGTACTTTGTCAACAACCGCTGGTTAGGCGGGACCTTGACCAATTTCGAAACCATCAAGCACAGCATAGACCGGCTCAAAAAACTGGAACACATGAAAGAGACCGGATTTATGCAGCGCTATCATAAAAAAGAGATATTGGAGATGGAAAAGCAGATGACCAAGCTCAGGAAAAACCTGGGCGGCATCAAGGAAATGGATCGTCTGCCCGGAGCCATCTTCATCATCGACCCCCGCAGGGAACGGATCGCCGTGCATGAAGCCCGCAAACTCAAGATTCCGGTGGTGGCCGTGGTCGACACCAACTGCGATCCGGACGAAATCGATTACATCATCCCGGGTAACGACGACGCTATCAGGGCTATCCGTTTGATGACCGCTCGAATCGCCGATGCCTGCCTGGAAGGCCGGGATCGTTATCAGGCTGCTATTTCCAAGGACAACGAGGAAGAAGGCGGCGAGGATTATGATGCCGGCGCCGGCGGAGCCTACGTGGCCGACATGACCCCCGAATCCGCTCAGGCCTTGGCCTCGCGGCCGGAAGTCATCGGGGTCCGCAAGGACGAAGCTGACGAGGCGGACAACGCCGACGAAGATTACCGGGATAACGAATAACTCACCATGTGACCACCTCGCTTGGGTGGATGGAGGATACGAGATTGGAAATCACAGCTAAAATGGTCAAGGAGCTCCGGGATAAAACCAACGCCGGAATGATGGATTGCAAACAGGCCCTGGCGGCCACCGAGGGCGATGTCGGTAAAGCCGTGGATTGGCTGCGACAGAAAGGCCTGCTGACCGCGCGCAAGCGATCCGGCCGGGCCACCAGGGAAGGCGAAGTCCATGCTTATATCCACGCCGGCGGCAAAATCGGCGTGATGGTCGAAGTCAACTGCGAAACGGACTTCGTGGCCAAAACCGACCAGTTCCGGGAATTTACCCATAACGTGGCCATGCATATCGCCGCGGCCAATCCTTTGTGCCTGGACTCCGCTTCCATCCCGGCGGACCTCATGGCCAGGGAAAAGGAAATCTATCGCGTCCAGGCTCTGGAATCCGGCAAGCCGGAAAAAGTCGTGGAAAAAATCATCGAGGGCCGGATAAAGAAATTTTATGCCGAAGTTTGCCTTCTGGATCAACCCTTTATTAAAGACCCCAACATATCCATCAAAGACCTCTTGAATGATACCGTGGCCAAGTTGGGAGAAAATATCAACATCCGGCGCTTCATCCGCTACCAGGTGGGTGAAGAACTGGAAGGCGAAGCCGCGGAATAATCCCGGCGACGGAGGCCAGCCGTGCCCTCAGGCTCCATATACTCCCCGGTCCTGCTCAAACTCAGCGGCGAAGCTTTGCAGGGCCGGGCCGGGTTTGGAATCGATCCCCAGGTATTGGAAGATATTTCCGCCGAAATCGCGGAAGTCCTTTCCGGACCTAACGCCATACGCATTGCCGTGGTCATCGGCGGAGGCAATATCTTCCGGGGACAGCTCCTGGCGGAGCGAGGCCTGAACCGGTCCACCGGCGATTACATGGGCATGCTGGCCACGGTCATCAACTCCTTGGCCCTCCAGGAAGCCTTTGAAAAGCAAGGCCTGGAAACCCGCGTCATGTCGGCCCTGAAAATTGTCGAAGTGGCCGAGCCGTACATTCGGCGGCGGGCGATTCGGCATCTGGAGAAGGGGCGGGTCGTGATTTTCGCCGGCGGAACGGGCAATCCTTTCTTTACCACGGACACCGCCGCGGTACTGCGCGCCAGTGAAATCGGAGCCGAGGTTCTTTTAAAGGCCACCAAGGTAGACGGAGTTTACGATCGGGATCCCAAAAAGCATCAGGACGCCGTCTACATACCGGAACTCAGGCACATGGAAGCCATCGAGCGCGGTCTGAAGGTCATGGATACCACGGCGCTGTCCTTGGCCATGGAAAACAAATTACCTATCATTGTATTCAACCTCACCGTTCCGGGGAATATTAAAAAGGTTCTGACCGGCGATAAAGTGGGGACCTTGGTGCGTGGTTAGGGAGACGGTTATGATTGATGAAATTTTTGAAGACATGAAGGAACGGATGGAAAAAACCATTGTGACCCTGGACCGGGACTTGAAAAGAGTCCGGACCGGGCGCGCCTCCGTGGCCTTGCTGGACGGCATTCGCGTGGACTATTACGGAACACCTACTCCGCTCAACCAACTCGCGTCCGTATCCGTGCCGGAAGCCCGCCAGTTGCTCATCCAGCCCTGGGATTTAAAAGTTCTAGGCGATATAGAAAAGTCCATCTTAAAGTCAGATCTTGGCTTGACCCCCATGAACGACGGCAAGCTTATTCGCATAAATATCCCGCCTCTGAGCGAACAGCGGCGCAAGGACCTGGTCAAAGTCGTGCGGAAAAAGGCCGAGGAAAACAAGGTGGCCGTGCGGAACATTCGCCGGGACGCCAACGAAATGCTCAAGGACCTGAAAAAGGAAAAACAGATTTCCGAAGACGACTTGGCCAAAGCCCAGGAAGATGTCCAGAAAAAGACCGACGATTTTATCAAAAAAGTGGATGAGGTCACCGAGACCAAGGTCAAGGAGATCATGGAATTCTAGGTCCTAAGGGACGGGCGTTCGGCTGAACCCGAGGACGAGCGCATTTCCCTGACTTGCCGCGGGAGCTTCATTTGGAAAAGTTTCCCGGTCCCGGCCGCCTACGGGCGGCTGGATTTATTAGTAACGAATTATTGTCCGATCGTGTTAGGTATCCGGTTCCCAAGCGTCTGTTTGGGAACCATTTTTATTATCAGCCGCGATTTTCTGCTTCTGGTTCATCAACAATTTTTAAACTCGAACTTGACACTCGGCTTGGTTTACGCTAAACATTTTTTTGCTTTAGCTTCCCGGAACACGGTGAAAATCCGTGGCGGTCCCGCCGCTGTATACGGGGACGGAAACGCTTTACAGCCACTGTCAGGACAAATCCTGGCGGGAAGGCGCGTCATCCGGTCGATCCGTTAGCCAGAAGACCTGCTGAAGCAGTCGCTTTCGATCCGACGCCAGGACGCGGGTTAAGCCGATGGTAAAGGCAGCCCCATGAGGGATATTCATCTCTCATGGGGCTTTTTATTGGTGCATTCCAAAAGGGCAAAAAAATTTTTTTTAAAAGCATAAGGAGTGGTTATCATGAATAATGTGCTTAAGGGACTTATCGCCGACATTAAACCTCTGGACGCGGAAGCCATGGCCAAGGCCGCGGCCCGGCAAGATCAATTGACCAAACCCCAAGGATCCTTGGGGGTTCTGGAAACCCTCTCGGTGAAAATCGCCGGAATCCAAGGCCGGGCCAAGCCCAAGGTGGATAAAAAGACCATCTTTACCCTGGCTGGCGATCATGGCGTGGCCGCTTCGGGTGTCAGCGCCTATCCGGCGGAAGTTACGCCCCAGATGGTTTTCAACTTCCTCCACGGCGGCGCCGGGATCAACGTTTTGGCTCGACAAATCGGCGCCAAGGTGGTGATAGCCGATCTAGGCGTAAATTATGATTTCCCGGCCGGCTCGTCTCTGGTCGATTGCCTATGGCACGGCCAATTTTATCAACGGCCCGGCCATGACCCGGGAACAGGCCATCCAGAGCGTCCTGGCCGGAGTGAACTTGGTGGATCGGGAACCGGAACTGGAAATCATGGGCACCGGCGACATGGGCATCGGAAATACTTCGCCATCCGCGGCTATCACCGCCGTGATGACCAAAAGCCCGGTCAGCGAAGTCACCGGGCGGGGGACCGGCTTGGACGACAAAGGGCTGGCCGGCAAGATCGCGGCTCTGGAAAAGGCCTTACAAGTCAACAAACCCGATCCCAACGATGCCTTGGATGTCCTGGCCAAGGTGGGCGGTTATGAGATCGGTGGAATCGCAGGTTTGATCATCGGTGGGGCCAGACGGCGGGTGCCGGTAGTCGTGGATGGCTTTATCTCCGGAGCGGCCGCCTTGATCGCTTGCGCCTTGGCCCCGGCCGCCAAGGATTACCTGATCGCGGCTCATCAATCCGTGGAAATCGGACACCGGAGGATCTTCAGCCATTTAGGGCTGCGGCCGCTGCTGGATCTGGATTTCCGGCTGGGTGAAGGCACGGGCGCCGCCATCGGGATGTTCCTTTGTCAATCCGCGGTGGCCATACTCAACGAAATGGCCACTTTCGCCGAAGCAGGCGTATCCGATAAGGAATAGTCCGAGTTTTCGCTGGGATAATCAGCCGGTCAGAAAACCGTGATTTCTCCTAATCCTTCCCGGAGTATTTCCGGGGTGTCATCGATTAAGGAAACCACGGTTGAAGGCCGGCCGGGCACCTGTCCGCCGTCGATGACCAGATCCAGCGACCCTTTAAAATACAGTTCGATCTCTTCCGGGTCGGACAATGGTTCGTTGTCTTCATTGGCGGCGGAAGTATTGATGATGGGGTTGCCCAAGGCCTGGACTATGGCCAGGCAAACATTGTGCGCCGGGACACGGATGCCGGCTTCCTTGCGCTTGGTGAGCATGATTTTAGGGACCAGACGCGTTCCTTCCAGAATGAAAGTGTACGGCCCGGGCAGCAGCCGGCGCATGGTTTTGTATTGATAATTGGATACCTTGGCGAACTCGGCGATATTGGTCAGGTCTGAGCATATGAAGCTGAAAGGTTTATTGGTGTTTCTTTTTTTAAGCCGATAAACTTTTTCAATGGACCTTTTCTGGTATAAATCGCAACCAATACCATACTGGGTGTCGGTAGGGTAGGCGATTACTCCCCCGTCCTTTAAAACTGCCACCACCCGGCTGATTAATCGCGGCTGGGGGTTATCGGGATTTATATTTAAAATCATTTCTGTCTCGGATTTGAAGATTGAAGCGTCGGTCGCATCGCCCCGGCGTTGACGTTATATCCGCCGAGGACTTTCCCTCTCGATCATAATTCGGTCCACATACTGAATAAAGATTCATTCAGATACGGGCCGGCGAAAAATAACACGAACCTCCCATGGTGTCAACGATTCCACGATGCCCGCAAGTGGTGAATCAGAGTCTTCGTTTTCCTGTTGACATTTTGCCTTGAGCTATGGTGACTTGACCCTAGATGACCGCCTTAGCTCTATATAATATCAGGTGGATTATATGCCAAAACGCGATATGGAATCTTACCAAGGGGAGATACTGGAAAAGCTGCGAGCCGTCGGCCGCCGGGGGACAAGCAAAAGTTCGCTGGTGGGCGCGAACAAGCCCGCCTTGGAGGCTCTGAAGGAACTTATCCAAAAGGGCGTTGTCGTCAACATCGGCTCGGGAAAAACACCTCTTTACCTTTTGCAGGAGTTCGACAACCCGCTGGAATTGGCATGTGAGGCCATGGAACAGGCCACCAAGGCCGGTAATCATACTGTTTTCACCGATAGAGAGATTCTGCAAATAAAAACTTCCACCAAACCGATCAAATCCAAACTGGCGGAAGCCCGGACCCTACTGGTCAAAGAAGGCAAACTGGTCGGTTTAAAGGGTAAAAAAACCCTGTATTATGCTCACTCCGAGGTCCTGCGCTCCCTGCTTCCCGTCAGCCAGCCGTCTATGGTGGATGACCGACTGGTTGCTGAAAAACCGCAAATCGACATCAGGTCGGCGGCCTCTTCCTTCAGCGGCAATGAGGTCCTGGCCGCCTACACCAGGCTGAAACTTCGTCACGGCTATTCCAATGTGGAAATATATGAACTTGGGCGGGAGTCAGGACAAGATTCAAAAGAGCTTCAGGCGTTTCTTCTGGAAGAAAGCCGACAGGGCCGGGCTGTCCTTAGTCTGGGCGACTGGTCGCTCTCCAAACCCGAGTATCAGGCTGCTGCCGTTTATCTCGACGGGCAGCCACATCTGTTGGTCCGTTTCAAAAGCTGAAGGAGGCCAAAATGCCTGATGGATACCTTGATCCTTTTGAAAACAATTCAGTCAGCGACATCCGAAGGATCGATGACCCTATCAAGGATTTGAATGAAGCCCCTTTAAATCAGTTGGTTCGGGAGTTCGAACAGCTAGCTGAGGGACCTCCACCACGATCTAAAAGCTTGCCCCGAGTCCAATTTGTTTTATCGGCTCAGGCAGGTTACGGAAAATCATTTTTGCTCGGCCTGCTTTTTAAAAAGCTCTGTGGCCGAGCAACTTTGGTTTATCTCCGCCCCTTTGAAGATCCGGCCACTTGTTGGAAGTCGATTTTGGACCAAACTATTCAAGAACTGGATTGCCCCGAAAAGGTGGAACCGGGATTTAGCCCCAATAATGAACCTACCCAGTTACAGATATTTGCCCACGGCATTCTGACCAGACTGTCCGTCCTGTTTTTGGAGAAAGAAAAAAAGGACAACCACCAAAAAGATCAGATTATCGAGTACCTGCAACAAGCAACCTTG
>JADFXS010000114.1 GCA_015233515.1 Deltaproteobacteria bacterium
CCAGGACCTCTCCCGGTCCGGGCTCTGGCCGAGGCGCGTCATCCCTGACAACGAGCTTGTCCAGTCCACCGTGCCCGGTTAAATAAACAGCGAGCATCTTTTGTCCTTTCCTTCAAGCTACTTGACCTCATCAAGATAGTCGGGCTTAAGAGGCACGTTGGATTTCTTCATTTTTATTTTCCTTTGGAGCTTCGATGTCCAGGAAGGGCTCTTCAGCCTCTTGACGCCCGTTCATGAAATAATTGAGCAGCCGGCTCTTGGGATGAGACAGATAGTCTTTGTAGAACTGGGATGCGCCGTTCGGATAGTAAATCATGACCAGAGTGAGAAAAACGCCGTAAAGAACCAGATTGACACCAGGCAAATCGGACAGCGATGAGCGAAGCAGTTCCATGGCAAACACAAAGGGAAAAGCGATGACGGCGCCTCCCCACAAGCTGCTCCGTCCGCCGATATAGGCCACGACAAGAACTTCCACCGTCTTGGACGTGGACATCACCTCAGGAGTCAAGACACCATAGAAATGGGCATAGAATCCTCCCAACAACCCGGCGAAAAAGCAGGAGAGAGTGAAGTTCGAAACCCGGTAGAATACCGGGTTGATTCCGGAAGTCCGAGCCGCATCCATGTTCTGGCCGATGGCTTTGAAAGCCAGTCCCATATTGGATCGCACCACCCATTTGGTAACGATGTAGATAACGACCATCAGTCCCAGGATCAAATAAAAATAGGGAAGGTTGGAGGTGGTGGGGAAAAGAAGTGGAGATCTCAAGCCCAGGACTCCCCGAGTCAACCCGGTAAGTTGTGTGGCCAGCCCCATGAGCGACAGCCCCAGGAACCAGGTCACCACCGCGGCGAAAATTCCTCGCTGCCGAAGGGTCAGGAAACCGAGCATCAATCCTAAAATGCCGGCTAAAAAAGCTCCCGCCAGCATCCCCAGCCCGGGGTGAAGACCCCAATGGATGGCCAACAAGGCGGAGACATAACCTCCGAAGCCCACAAATGCATAGAAACCGAAATTGACAATGTTGATGAAGCCCGCGGTAAAATCGAAGGCGATGGACGCCGCCGCGATCAACCCGGCCCCGACGAGCCACCGGATCAAGTATTCCTGGTTAAAGGGGGGGATAAAGGGCAGCACCATAAGGAGGATCAATCCGCACAAAGCTGCAGGCGTCATGCATAAGCCATTCAGGATCCTGTCAAACAGATTCTTTTCCATTGCTTTCATGTTCCTACCTTATTCGTCCAGAACGCCTCTGACCGCCGATCCGAAGATGCCGCTCGGCTTGATGATCAGGATGAAGGTGATGATTGCTGTCGGTAATACAAAATCCCATCCCATGCCGATATATTCGACGGTGGCGACCTTGAGGAGCGCCACGATAAAGGAACAGATGCCCGCCCCCATGATATTCCCAAGTCCGGCCAGAATGACGACGAACCAAGCCATATAGAGCGGCTCCAGGCCTACGGTGGGATAGGACGGATAGATGAAGAGCAGGGTGGCGCCGGCTACCGCGGCGAGGCCGCAGGAAAGGGACATGGTAATGATTTGGATGACATTCAGCTCGATACCGACGCTCAACGCCCCGGCCTCGTCCTGGGAGACGGCCCGGATCGACTGTCCGGTTTTGCTGTATTTCATGAAGGCCCAGAATCCCATGACGACGATAGCGGAGATGAGCAGCGAAATAGCTCGATCCCTGGAGATGAACACCCCCATGATATCGAAAGGTTTTCCGCTCCAGTACCGGATGATCCCCTTGGGGCTGACGCCGAATAAGAGCTGGGCGCCGTTGGCCAATATCACGGAAAGGCCCAACGTAATTAGAAACGTATTCATCACCCAATTGGATCGACTGCGCTTACGGAGCTCGGCGAAAATCAGGACTTCCACCAAGGCTCCGACCAGTATTCCCGCGATGGCCGCGGCAAGAATGCCGATCAGGGGAGCTATCGCCGCCAGGGTCGCATTGGGATGCATAGCCTGATAGTTGTTGAGGGGAGTGAAGACGAAGTAGCCGACGAGGGTCCCGATCATGAAGAACTCGCCGTGCGCGAAATTGCCGATGTTCATCACTCCGAACACCAGGGCCAGCCCCATGGATACCATGGCGAGCATGCCGCCGGTGACGATGGTGTTGCTAATGGTGTAAGGCCCTTTGTGCATGCCGACCGCGATGGCGAATACCAGGGTCATCAGGATGGCGATGCCGGCCGATGATTTGATCCAATGGAATATATCTAAATTCCTTGACGTTGTCATGTTTCCCTCTTGCCCTATCCGGTTAGACGCCCAGGAACACTTTTCTGACGTGCGGGTCACAGGCCAGCTTGCAGCTTTCGCCTTTGAGTTCGATTCTGCCGTGTTCCAGGACATAGCCGCGGTCGGTCACCGCCAGGGTCTTGGTTACGTTTTGCTCCACTAGGAGGATCGTCATGCCATTATTTTTCAACGTGTCCAGGGAATCAAAGAGAGTTTCGGTCAGCTGAGGGGCCAGACCGAAAGATGGCTCGTCCACGATCAGCAACTTCGGTTTCATCATCAGCCCACGACCGATGGCCAACATCTTTCGTTCACCGCCGCTCATGGTCCCGGCCAGCTGCTTTCTCCTCTCCACGAGGCGCGGAAATAAAGAATAGACATATTCGAGGGCTTCCACCTTTACCTTCTGGTCATGAATCAGATATGCGCCCATGAACAGGTTTTCTTCCACCGTCATGTTTACAAACAGATTCATGGCTTCCGAAACGTAGGCGACTCCCTTGGCGGCGACTTTATTTCCGCGCAGCCCGGCGATGGGCTCCCCCTGGAAAGTGATTTCGCCTTTAGTAGGCCTCAGATGGCCGGCGATAGTCTTCAGGAGGGTGCTTTTGCCTGCGCCGTTAGGTCCGACCAGGCACACATACTCTCCCTGGTCCACTTGGATGCATATATCCCTGAGGATCTGGAGAAAGCCATAACCTGCATTAAGATTTTTTACATTCAGCAGCATCGGATGCTCCCCATGATCATTGAAACTCCCCGCGGCCAGCCGTCGGGTATCTTCGACATGTAAGGAACGAAAGCATTTATATTTTGCTCGCTCACCCGCGGCTAACCGCGGGGAATACGCTCGCTAGCATTTTCAACATTGATGACCGGCGCCCAGATAGGCTTTGGTCACCTTGGGATCTTGGGCGACTTCCAGTGTGAGGCCTTCGGCGATTTTGGTGCCGAACTGTATACACACCAAGCGGTCGCACAAACCCATCACCAGTTGCATGATATGTTCGACCAGCAGAATCGATACTCCGCTGTCCCGGATTTTCCTGATTATCTTCATTAGGTCGAAAAGCTCTCTTTCGGACAAACCGGCGGCGAGCTCATCGAGAAACAGAAGTTTGGGCGAGCTGGCGAGAGCCCGCGCCAGATCGAGTCGTTTGAGTTGGACCGTGTTCAATTCCTCGGACACAATGCCGCTGCGCACGGGGAACTCCACGTAGTTCAAAAGTTCTCGGCTGTGCTTTATCGGATCCTCAACTTTATCGTGGTTTTTGCCGAAAATTGAGGCTATTTTCACGTTTTCGATCGCGGTCAATTTGGGAAAGGGGCGCGGTATCTGAAATGTCCGGGAGAGTCCCAACCGGCACATCTTTTCCGGCGGCAGTCCGGTGGTGTCTTTTCCAAAGAATAAAACTTTGCCCGAAGTCGGAGGGTTTAATCCTGCTACCGCGTTGAGAAGGGTGGTTTTGCCGGCTCCGTTGGGCCCGATAAGTCCGACGATTTCCCCCTGCCCTACGTGCATTGAGACATTGTTCACGGCAACGAGACCACCGAACGCTTTGGTCAGACCCTGTGTTTCAAGAACTTTCATACCATCCGTCCATAGCCTGTTAGTTGTGGGATCATCTTGCCTGTATGGCGGACGGGCGGGGAGGGACTCTCCCCGCCGCGCCAAGGCTCGTGCTACTTTAAAACGATGTCCTTATCTTTTCCTTCCTCAGGAAAGACCACATATCCTTTTCCGCCAAAATACTGCAGAACCGGGAAGAAATAATAATCCGGGCCGACCACTGGGTCAGGCATACTTTCCGGGGTGTACTTATACATTTTGTGGATAAGGGCGCCGTCTTGCTGAGAAAATGTGAGTTTGCCGGTATTCACTTCCTCTATCAGCACTTTGTAAAAGGATTCCCTATCCATATTATTATATTTCTCCAAAACCCGGCGAGCCACTTTAATGAAATAGTTGGCATAATCATACGCCTGGCCGGTACTCGAGGGGCTTACTTCGAATCCGTATTTGGCCTTGAAAGCCTCGGCCCATTTCTTGGCCGCGGGACTGACGAGCTGCGGAACCATATCCAGCACGCCGTCGGAATCGGCCCCGACCATCTTGTACCAATCGCCAAAGCCACCCAACTGGTCGCCAATGATCGCCGCCTTGAGGGAGAGCTCGCGAGCTTGTTTGATGAAGGCGCTCATCGCGGCAATACTGCCGGCAGCTCCGGCAACTACAGACACATTAGCCTCTTTGTATTTGGAGAGAATGGGATAGAAGTCCACCTGACTCTGGGGAAAAAAGTCCTGGGAGACGACTTCCCAACCGCCTTTTTTAAAGCCTTTAGCCATTTCACCGCCAAGGCTCCGACCCCAGTCCGTATCCTCCCCATAGATTGCGACTTTTTTGGTTTCGGGTTTCCACAGGCCTTTTTTCACCGCGTTGTTGATGCTCTCCACGTAGCCGGCGCACAACGTTTGAGGCATCGGCCATCCCTTTCCACCGAAGTAGCTGTATTTCTTGGGATCGGTCAGCCACTGCTTGTTGATGGTGTCAGCCGCCCCGAGGGGGAAAAACAAAGGAATTTTGTACTGGGCGACTACATCCAGAAGGGCGACGGAAACGGAGCTGTTAACATCATAGAAAGCCACCGTAATTCCTTTCCTTTCCACTGCTTCCGAAAAGGCATTGGTGGCCTTGGCCGGATCGGACTGGTCGTCGATCCAGACCAGCTCGAATTTGTAATCACCAATCTTGTAGCCGATGGCCTCGAAGGCCATCTCTATGGCTGCCTTAGTGTCTCGGCCCCACATGGCATAAGGACCCGTGAGAGGCGCCGTGACCCCCACCTTGACGACCTTATCCGCGGCCATCGTGCTTCCCGCCCCAAAGGCGAACATCATCGTCAAAACCACTAGTAATGCTGTAAACAGTCTTGCTTGCTTCATCGCGTGCTCCTCTTTTGGCTTTAGGTTGTGTGTTTAATGTACCTCGACCGACCTTCCTTATCGTGCCCAAGCCCATCGATCCGCCATGGCTGTCGGCGATGCGCTTGATGCGTTGATTGCACTGCAATTTCCCGCGTCATGCAATTACACAACAAACTCTATATGGGTTATGCAGTATTTGCCTTGTATTCAAAGATTTCCACTCGGAATGCCTGAAGATGCGTCGAGCGGAAATCGTCTCTTTCAGTCAAAGGTTCTGATGCGATGATGCAAGCCATCATCTTTATATATAGGAGATTCGTAGTGGCATCGACCAATCCTTTGGCGATGGCCATGATGATAATGTCTGGTTGATGAACTTCCGTGCCGGAAGTCCGTAGGAGATATCGGGTAAGCCGCAACCGGTATGAATACTGCTGGACTCTGGTTTGATCTGGTGGATGGCGTCGATGAATTTAGTCCCAAAGCGCCGACGAGAGCGCCCGGCGGCAAGCCGCGGGGAAGCTTTGACATGAAAGGGGAGAAAGCATTTTTGCTTTTGATCGTTGTCGCCTCGGCTCCGGGGACAGAGCTCGCCCTCATGTGCACGGCGATAGGCCGCACCAAAGGGACCACGAAAATATTTTCAGCGGGGATAGGGTTGTTCACCAAACTATTGATCGGATCAATGCCGATCCTCGTTCGGTCTTTCGCGGTCTTCGTTATCCCGTCGTCGCTCATGTACAGAATGATCACCTTCATCTTCGCTCCTGCGCTGAGAGGTATCAGATTACCGTACTGCTACTACTTCGTGTTCCAAATGGTGTTACGCCGTTCCATTTTTTTGAAATTTTACTTCTCTGGGGTCAATGTGTCAAGCCAAAATCGACTTTTTTCAAAAAAAAAGTAAAATTAAATTATATTTCCTTGATAAGCCCGTCCAATATGAGCTAATAATACAACGATGTCAACCCGCGAACCGAACCCTAATTCACCACTTGTGGGCACCGAGGCACGTAACTCCTGGCTGCATCAGGCGGGAAGGTCCCGCGCCCCAAGGCCCGCTCGAACTCGGGTGGCTGTTCAATACAGCGCCGACAAGCATTTCGCTGATGGCTCCGGGCGCCGCCCGGTGGCTACTCGACGTATGGTGAATACACCTGCGGGCTAAAATCGGTCCCACTTCACGTTTCGCCTGGGATTTACGCGCCTAACCGCGATTTGATGGCGAAATCATGCAGGATCATTTAAGTGACAGCACAGGCGGGCCAAGCAGATAGAAGTCGACGGGTCGGAAACGTTTTCATCAGTTGTTGATCAAATCCCGGCCCCATATATGCTCGGTCATTGCCTGTCGGCCTGAGTTAATAACAAGAGGCTTGTCCTCTTGAGGAGAAAAGAATGTCTGAGAAAAGCAGCTATTACACTATCCAATCGATTGCTAAAACCTTTGAGGTCATCGAGGCCATGGCCATGCAACCTCAATGGGAGTTGGCCGCCCTGTGCCGACAGACCGGCTTGCCGAAAACCACGGTCCACCGCATTTTATTGACCCTGGAAGAAATGGGATATGTTGCTCAGGAAAAGGAAAGGGGACAATATGTGCTGACCTTCAAGCTGACGAATCTGGGCTTCCGCATCGCCAATAATACCGATCTAGTAGAAATTGCCCGCCCCTATTGCAGTGAACTGCGCGACTCCATTGACGAAACCGTCAATCTGTGCACGCTGTCCGGCACGGAAATGCTGGTTATGGACCGGCAACCAACGCGGCAGTTATTACGCTTGGACTCAATAGTCGGCAGTTCTTTTCCCTGTTTTTATTCCGCTTCCGGGAAAGCTTTCATGGCTTTTATCGAGGAGGCCGCTCTTTTCCGTCTTTTGGATAAAATACGTATCGAAGCCAAGGGGAGCGTCAGCAACCGCGATATTCAAAACCTTCGCGCTGAATTGAAAAAAGTGCATGAGTCATGCCTAGCTCATGACTACGAAGAAGTATGGAAGAGCGTCCGCTGTGTGGCTTCACCAATTTTTGATCATCAGCATAGGGTCGTGGCCACCGTCGGTATGTCAGCCCCGACTATGCGCATGGATGACCATGTCTTGCAGGAAGTGGGCTTGCAAGTTCTTCATACCGCCAGCCAGATTTCAAAACGGCTGGGGGCTTCCTTTTATCCGGTTTCAATTGAGCATAAACTGGTCTCATCCAATGGCAACGGCATAAAAAAATTTGCTCAGAAGGCGGGTTGAAGATACGACCGTCAATCCATTAAGATGATGATTCTGATTAAAAGCGGCGGGTCAGGTCTGGATTTTAAGAGCGAAGAGTCAGGCGGCCTCAGGCGGCCAGCCGCGAAGTTCAGTTGAGGCTGTGAGAAGAAAAGGGGACAGGAAAGGGCACGATCCCCTTTTCTTCAATTTGGTTAGAGAGATGACCACGGCCTCGGTTTTCTCTCTAACCCCTGGGGTTTTTTTATCAGGACAGGCTAATCAGCTTGCCGATTTGAACCACACCGTCCTGAGCGTCCACGGCAAAAGCATCCGCTCCGATTTTGGCGGCCCAGCGGGCGGTAACCGGCGCTCCACCGACCACGGTCTTGAAACGATCGCGCAGGCCGGCCTTACGCAAGGCTTCTTCCAGTTTCTTCTGTTCCGGCATGGTGGTCGTCAGCAGGGAGCTGGTGCCGATGACCTGAGCGTTTACATCCAAAGCCTTCTGAATGATCTTGTCCGTGGATACATCCCGGCCGAGATCAAAGACGTTGAAGCCATTGGCTTTAAGCATGGAGACGACCATACTCTTGCCGATGTCATGGACATCGCCCTTGACCGTGGCGATGACCACCGTCCCCTTGCCGGCGCCCGCTTGATCGGGGAAAGCCTGATTGATGACTTCGATGACCGAATTCATCACATTGCCGGCCTGAATCAGTTCCGGGATAAATAATTCGCCGCGGCCAAAGAGGTCGCCGACGGCTCGAATTCCGGGGATAAACCCATCGTTCATCAAACGGACCGGGTCAACGCCCTGATCCAGAGCCTTCTTGGCTACGACTAAACCTTGGTTGGGATCCCGATCGATGATAGTCTGCTTGGCTTCCGCCAGTAATTTTTCGATGTCCATGATTTATCTCCTTGATATAATTACTTCGCCGTTTTTTCCCGGAACCGGCGGACACAGTTGATTTCGATACCCAGAACTTCAGCCATGCGCATTTTGGCTTCGATTCCACGAGCGTGTCCAGGTTGGGGAGTTACCAGACCGATTTGCAGATCGTCTCTGATTTCGGTCATTCGGATGGGGTCGGTCAGGTCGGCGACAGTGCAGTTAAGTTTATCAGCCACATAAGCTTTCGCGTCTTTGATTCTCATTTGTCGAGCAAGTTGCATCCGGGCTACCAGATCTCCGGCAATCCGCATTCCGCCCATGCCCGAGCAAATCCCGTGCGCAG
>JADFXS010000115.1 GCA_015233515.1 Deltaproteobacteria bacterium
TATCTGGGCGAGAACCTGATTTCCAGTTCCTGGCTGAGTGGGAATGCGTTGGATGACCTGGACGAAGTCGCTGTCTCGGGAGGTCGTCTGATCTTGTCCTTTTTTCCGGTGAACGAAAAACCGGTGCTGATTTTACCGGAATTGGATCAAAGCCAGACTGATTTCAAACCCAAGCCCAAGGAAAAAGTAAATGATGAACCGGCAAAACAGACCGCCGAGCCAGAGCCCGCGACCGATAGCAAAGCAGGCCGGGTAAAAGAGGAAACCAAGGGGACCAAAGAAACCAAGGATTCCCAGGATAAAAAAATAAAAGACCAAAAGGCCGGCGATCAGCCAGGGAAGACCGCCGAGCAGGAGCCCTCAACCGACCGCGGAGCAGGCCGGGTAAAAGACGAAACCAAGGATTCCAAGGATAAAAAAATAAAAGACCAAAAGGCCGGTGATCAGCCCAAAAAAAAGGACCCCTTTGCCAAGTCTCGAGACTCCCTGGCTAAACACTGGGGTCTGGAGATGGCTTTTTTCAACAAATGGGACCCGGTTCAGGGCGGCGAGGCCAAGCCGAAAAAAGCGGGCCAGCCTACGATTCCCTGGCATTCCGCCCTGTTTTTCCATAACTTGAACGGGGCCTGGCAAGTATTGTTCACTGTGCGCGGCCAACCGGTTATCATCGAACGGCAGTACGGTCGGGGGTCGATAGTTCTGTGTTCGGACACTTATTTTTTCAGTAACGAAGCCATCAAAACTATTGAGACCGCCGAACTGCTGGCCGGGTTGATCGGTCCGAACCGACGGATCGTCTTCGACGAGGCCCATTTCGGGGTCCTGGACGATCCCGGCGTGGCCGGACTGGCGCGTAAATATCGCCTGCACGGCCTGCTTTTGGGATTGCTGGTTTTAGCCGGACTATTCATCTGGAAAAATTCATCTTCGTTATTACCAGCCGTGGAAGACGACCAGGGGGAATCAACGACCTTGGTTATTTCTTTTCGGGATTATACAGCCGGAATGATCAGCCTTTTACGGCGCGGTCTGCCGAAAGCCCAAATCCTGATGGTTTGCTGGCGGGAATGGAAGTCGTCTCCGGCCGCGCCTAAACAAGAGGATGATCGGTCGTTATCCTCGGCCGAAACGATAGTCAACGGACCAAAGGCTCGGACCGATCCGGTTCAGGCTTATCTGGAAATACAACAAATCCTCTCGGAAGGAAAAAAGACATGGAAGCGAACACCGACTACTTAAAGGAGGTCTTGAGCCGGGCCAGAGAGGAGGTCGGGAAGGTCATTATCGGCCAAACCGACGTGGTGGATAAATCCCTAGTGGCCATTTTCACCGGCCATCATGCCTTGATCGAAGGCGTGCCCGGCGTGGCCAAAACCCTGCTGGTGCGGAGCCTGGCCCATGTCCTGGGTTGCGAATTCGCTCGAGTCCAGTTTACTCCGGACCTGATGCCGGCGGATATAACCGGCACCCATGTCTTTAACATGCAAAAAAGCGAGTTCACCCTGGTCAGAGGACCGGTCTTCACCACCTTTTTATTGGCCGACGAAATCAACCGGGCCCCGGCCAAGACCCAATCCGCCTTACTCCAGGCCATGCAGGAACGCCTGGTCTCCATCGACCGGGAGACCCATTTGTTGTCGCCCAATTTTACGGTCTTCGCCACCCAGAACCCGGTGGAATACGAAGGCACCTATCCCTTGCCCGAAGCCCAAAAAGACCGGTTCATGCTCAAAATCACCATGAATCCGCCGGAACGAGCCGAAGAATTGGTCCTGGCCCAGCGAATGCTGGGGCATGAATCGCCGGAAGCCGTTCTGGCCGGCGGAGCCATAAAACCGGTGATCACGGCCGAAGTCCTGGCCGATTTACGGCGAGCGATGGTCGGCATCACCGTGCGGGAGGAACTGATCGGTTATATCGTGGATATTGTCCGAGCCACCCGGCGGCATCAGAGCGTTCTGGTCGGAGCCGGCCCGCGCGCCACCCAGGCTTTGGTTCTGGCGGCTCGCGGTTGGGCGGCCTTGGTCGGGCGGGATTTCGTCACCCCGGACGACATCAAGGCCTTGTGCGGTCCCATTCTGGAACACCGCTTGATTTTAAGGGCTGAATATGAACTGGAAGGTTTGACCACCCACGAAGTCATTCAAGACATTCTGAAAGGGGTTTCGGTCCCGCGATGATCGTTCCCCGGAACAGATTGCTCTTCTGGAGCGCGGTCATGATCCCCGTGATATCCATGGTCGTGGCCGACCCGGAGACTATCTGGCTGGGTGGCTGGCCGCTCCTGGCCTGGTTGGTCATCGCCGTAACGGATGCGTCCCTGGCCAGAAGCCGTTTGAAGGACATCGCGGTGGCCTTGCCGGAAGTCGTCCGTCTGTCAAAAGATCGGGATGGGCAAATCCAGATTCGTATAGAAAATCCACGCCAACAAATCCGCCGCTTGACCCTGGCTCTGCGTCTGCCCGCCGAAATAACCAGTCCTGATCCGGAAATGATCGTGGATTTACCGGAGGGTCATCCTTCGGCAATCGTCTCCTGGCCGTGCCTGGCCTTGCGCCGGGGGCGTTATCTGCTGGATCGGTGTTACCTGGAAACCTCGTCGGCCTGGGGCCTGTGGGCGACGCGGGCCGCCATTACGGTCAACGCCGAAGTGCGGGTCTACCCCAATGTTTTTAATGAAAGGAAATATCTGGCCACCCTGTTCCTGGGCCGGGGGGTATTAGGCGCCCATCCTTATCGCCAGATGGGCAAGGGACGTGATTTTGAAAAATTGCGGGAATATTCGCCCGGCGACAGCTTCGAAGACATCAGCTGGAAGACCACGGCCAAGAGGGGTTCGCCGGTAAGCAAGGTCTATCAAATCGAACGAACCCAGGAAGTTTATGTCATCATCGATTCGTCACGGTTGAGCGCCAGGGCCGCCAGCCTGGTCAGCGAACGTCGACTGGCGGCTCGACGAAATGATTCCGGCCTGACCACGGTCCTGGAACGCTTTGTCACCGCGGCCTTGATCATGGGTTTGGCGGCCGAACGGCAGGGCGATCTGTTCGGCCTGGTAACCTTCAGCAACAAGATTCTTAATTTTGTCCGGGCCAAAAACGGCAAAGTTCATTATGACGCCTGCCGGGAAGCTCTGTACATGATTCAACCCCAGGCGGTCTCCCCGGACTTTGACGAGCTTTTCACCTTTATCGGCCACAAAATCAGGCGGCGGGCCTTGATCGTGATCCTGACCAACATGGACGATCCGGTTCTAGCCGAAGATTTTTTAAAGAGCGTGCAGATCATCGCCCGGCGGCACCTGGTGCTGGTCAACATGATCCAGCCCCCGGCCGCCCGGCCGCTCTTTACCAATCCCGAGGTCAAGAGCCCGGATGACCTGTATCAGGAACTGGGCGGACATCTCCTATGGGCCAGCCTCCGGGATACCCAGCGCCATCTTAAAAAACGGAACGTGGCTTTCAACACCCTGGACAATGAAAAAATGTGCGCCGAACTGGTGACTCAATATATCCAAATCAAACAGAGGCAAGCCTTGTGATCATCAATTTGGACAAGTTCATTGCCGAAGAAAAGAGCCATTGGACTAAACTGGAAGCCATTCTGGACCGTTTGGCCAAGGACCCTTACCGGCCCATGGACCTGGCGGAAATAAAGTACTTTCATTATCTATATCAGCGGACTTCCGCCGACCTCGCCCGTATTATGACCTTTTCCGCGGAACCGCAAACACGCCGGTACCTGGAATCCCTGGTGGAACGGGCTTATGGCGAAATACACGAAACCAGGACCAACCCTTTGAAATTATCGCCGTGGTCGTGGCTCAAACAGACCTTGCCGCAAACTTTCCGCCGACACCTTAACGCCTTCTGGCTGGCTTTGGCCGTGACCGTCATCGGCGTTTCCTTCGGCGGTTTCGCCTTAAGCCTGGACCCGGACGCCAAGGACGTCATCATGCCTTGGTCCCACCTCAGGCTTTCCCCGGCCGAGCGAGTCGCCCAGGAGGAAAGCGCCGACCAGGATCGCCTGGCCGGCCATAAAACCACGTTTTCCTCATTCCTGATGACCCATAACACTAAAGTCTCTATTTTAACCATGGCCTTGGGCCTGACCTGGGGGATAGGGACAATCATCATGCTGTTTTACAACGGCGTCATTTTAGGGGCGGTGGCCCTGGATTACATCCTGGGAGGCCAAACGAAATTTTTACTGGGCTGGTTACTGCCCCACGGCGTTGTGGAAATACCGGCCATTCTGGTGGCCGGACAAGCCGGCCTGGTCCTGGCCGGAGCCATAATCGGCTGGGGACGGCCGGTGTCGATGAAAACCCGGCTCCGGGAAGTCTCCGGCGACCTGATGACCCTGATATTCGGGGTGGCCGTATTCCTAATCTGGGCCGGGATTGTGGAAGCTTTTTTATCCCAGTATCATGAACCGATCATGCCCTACGACCTGAAAATCGGATTCGGGTTGTTGGAACTGATCTTGTTGTTTTTATATTTGTGGAAATCAGGATTGGTTTCCGATCGACGGGCCAGGCCATGATCTCGTCCAGAACCAATTCCCTGACCATCAAAACTCCGGAAGGCGTGACTTTTTCCATGCTGCTGGCCGGGCCGGTGACCAGGTTTTTAGCTTGGTTATTCGATGCCATGGTTATTATCGCCTTGTCCCAGACCGTGGGTAAGCTGCTGGCGGTCCTGGAAATAATCAGCCGCGATCTGGCCTCGGCGGTGAGCATATTAGGATATTTTTTTATTTCCATAGGTTACGGGATAGTGATGGAATGGTACTGGCGCGGCCAGACCCTGGGCAAGCATCTGTTCCGTTTGCGAGTCATGGATGCTCAAGGGTTGCGCTTGACCTTCAGCCAGATCGTCATGCGCAACCTGTTGCGCTTCGTGGACAGCCTGCCGGCCATGTACCTGGTGGGCGGATTGGCCTGTCTCTTATCCAGTCGCGCCCAGCGCCTGGGCGACCTGGCCGCCAACACCGTGGTTATCCGCCACCCCAAGGTGTATCAGCCGGACCTGACCCAGATTCTGGCGGACAAGTATAACTCCTTTCATGATTATCCTCATTTGGAAGCGCGCCTGCGGCAAAAAGTCCTGCCGGGGGAAGCCCGGGTGGCTCTCCAGGCTATAATGCGGCGCGATTATCTGGACCCGGCCGCCAGAGTGACTCTGTTTCATGAGGTGGCCGATCATTTTCGGAACCTGGTCCAGTTTCCGCCGGAAGCGATAAACGGGATTTCCGACGAGCAATACGTCCGTAACATAGTCGGGGCTTTGTTTCGATCCAGTAACTAGAAAACAGATTATGCTTTAAACCAGTGATGTAACCTGGCGCCACTTCCAACCTCTCTCTAACCAAAAGGCATGAAAAAGGCGTAACGTTTCTTCCGTTTTTCGCTCTTGGCAGTCAAAGGAGGCAGTGATGAAACGTGGATCAGGCGCGGAAAAATACCTTCCTGGGACATACTCCAGAAAAGGCAGGAATGCCGCTGAGTTATCGGACGAATACATAAAACGTTGGCTGCAAAAACCGGCTGGGCCTGAAGAATTTTCCACTGAATACGCAATCCCTCCCAGCATCTGCTTGTCGCGGGAAATCGGCGTCGGCGCCCTGGAAATCGCGGACGCCCTATCCCGGAAAATCGGTTTCCGGGTCCTCGATCGGGAAATTCTGGAACTGATCGCCGAAAAGGCCGGGACCGGGGAAAGCGCGGTCTTTCGTTTTGACGAACGCTACCTGGGAAAACGTTACGACTTTTTTCTCCAGGCTTTTACCAAGAAACCTTTTGCCAAAACCCAGTATTTAAAACACCTGTTCAATGTGGTTACTTCGATCGCCACGGAGGAATCCTGCATTTTCGTGGGACGGGGCGTGCATCATCTGCTTTCCGGAAACAGAATTCTCGCCGTGCGGATCATCGCCTCCAAGGACTATCGGATCAAGAGAATAAAAGAGCTGATGGCCATCAACGAGAAACAAGCCGAAGAGAGGATTGAAGAAGTCGATCGGGAGCAAAAGGAATTCTTCAAGAATATTTACGGCCAGAAACACCCTTCCGATTACGACTTTGATCTCATTATCAACCGGAATCTTTTCACCGAGGAAAAATGGGTGGTCGAAGTAATGGAGCAGGCCTTTAAACAGAAGTTTGGAGCCTAGCTTAAAAAGATTTCTTTTCGCGCCGGTGGCTAGTTGTCGCTGCGCCGGAAGTGTATTTCCAGGCGATAGACTCCCAGGCTCAGGGCCAGGGTCAGAGCCAGGTACAAGAGTGAGATGGTGATCCAGATTTCGATGGTCCGGCCGGTGGCGTTCATCAGCTCCAAACCTTGAAAAGTCAGCTCCGGTATGGAGATGGCCGAGACAATGGCTGAATCCTTGACCGTGGAGATGAACTGACCGGCCAAGGGTGGCAGAAGCCTCTTGATCGCCTGGGGCAGGACGATATGGCGCATTTGTTGCGCCCAGGAGAGTACCAGGGCGTAAGAGGCTTCCCATTGGCCCTTTTCGATGGACTGAATGCCGGCGCGGACGATTTCCGTGATATAGGCCCCTTGAAAGATGCCGATCGTTGCCACCGCCGATAGAAACGCGTTGAAAAACCTGGGCGGGGCGAAAAAAAAGGTCAGGATGTCTTGAGTTTCCGGCTGCAGGGACCGGACATATTCCTCGATGCCCAGAGCCGGCATGATCTGGTCGCTGACAAAATAGTAGAAGATGAAAACCAGCACTAAAGGCGGCAGATTGCGGACCAACTCCAAGTAAGTCCGGCCGATGAGCCGGTTGAAAAGTTTGGGGGTTGTCCGCAGGATGCCCATGACCAGGCCGATGACGGTGGCCAGGATGGTGGCCCAGACGCTCAGGCGGATAGTGTTGTATAGACCCTGCATGATGACGGCGGAAGTCCAGCGGCCGGTATTTTCATCGTACCTGAATAGATACTTGGGTATCACCGACCAGTTCCACGTGTAATTGAGTTTGACCGTCACCCGGTGAACCACATAGATCGAGACCGCGGCCAGCAGGGTGATGATAACCACGTCCAGCCAGACGATTTTGGTTTTTTTCTGGATCAAGTTGCGAGTACCCGGGAACTATCTAATCTTGTTTTACTATTTTGTGACATTCATTGCCCGGAAGTCGATTGTTTCACTGGTTCACAAACTCCAGCTTTCAAACGAATAGGTTCCCAAGCAGGAGCTTGGGAACCAGACCATTTTTAGAGATGGTTGCAAAAAGGACAGTTTTGCCGTCGTCTCTTTACTCGACTAATTTACGCCATTCATCGCTTTCAAACCAGTAGGCTTTCCTTTCCTTCAGCCATCCTTCGGAGGCCACCAGGGTGATCCAACTGTTGAAAACATTGAGGGTATCCACGTCGCCTTTTTTGAGTGCAAAGGCAATGGGTTCCATGGTGAAGGTATCCTCGGGCAGAGGCATGAAGACCTTGTCCGGGTGTTGCAGGGCTTCGAACCTGGGCCTGGGGGCCGAAGAAACCACGCCGTGCACGTTGCCGTTGACCAGTTCCTGAAAAGCCTTGGTCTCGTCGTCGAACATTCTCAGCTTGGCCTTGGGCATGAATTTCTTGCAGGCGTCGACGGCCGTGGTGCCCATGCGCACCGCCAGTTCCACGTTTTCCTTATTGAAATCAGCCAGCGATTTGAACCCCTTGGCTTTTTCCTTATTCGCCGCCAGGGATTGCCCGGTCATGTCGTAGGGGAAGCTGAAGTTGACCTTGAGGGAACGTTCGGTCTTGATACCCATGCCGCCGATAATCACGTCGAATTTGCCGGTTAAAAGAGCCGGAATGATGCCGTCCCATTTGGTGGGCACGAATTCCACTTGTACGCCCAGATCCTTGGCCAGCCTGGTGGCCACGTCGATTTCAAAGCCGACCAGTTTTCCGGTCTTATCCTGCATGGCCCACGGGACAAAGGTGGACATGCCCACTCGCAGGACTTTGCGTTTCATCACTTGTTCGATAGTGCTTTCATCGGTCAATTTTTGCTGAATTTCTCCAGCCTTGGTATAGGCGGACAGACTGAAAACCAGGGTTAACGTAATTAAACCAACCAGAACCCACGACCACTTTTTCATAATACCCCTCCTGATGATAATGTAGTTATTCACTCACGCCTCTTTTGGTCCGAATCGATCGGTCTTCAAAGAGAGACGGACTACACAAAATTTGGCTCAAAAAATTCTTGGTCCGTTCTTCTTGCGGATTATTGAAAAAATGCTCGGCCGTGCCTTCTTCCACGATCCGGCCGTCTTCCATGAAAATGACCCGGTCGCTCACTTCACGGGCAAAGCCCATTTCATGGGTTACCACGATCATGGTCATACCTTCGCGCGCCAGGGTTCTCATGACTTCCAGCACCTCGCCGATCATTTCCGGGTCCAGGGCGCTGGTGGCTTCATCAAAAAGCATGACCCGCGGTTTCATGGCCAGGGCCCGGGCAATGGCCACGCGCTGCTGCTGCCCGCCGCTGAGCTGGCTGGGATAGCTGTCGGCCTTGTCCTGCAGGTTGACCTTGCCCAGAAGCTCCAGGGAGTCTTCCCGGGCCTGGGCCTTGGATTTGTTCCGAACCAGGATCTGAGCCAGATTGATGTTTTCCAGCACC
>JADFXS010000116.1 GCA_015233515.1 Deltaproteobacteria bacterium
ATATCGTGTCCGGAATCATTGTCGTCATCGGCGCGATTCTTACTATCTTGAGGTTTACCGGGGGATTGTCCGCCGTAACCAATCTTTCCGACAACAATCCCTGGGGGCTTTGGATCGGTTTTGATCTGTTGACCGGAGTAGCCTTGGCGGCCGGGGGGTACGTAACTTCATCCGCCGTATATATCTTCGGTTTGAAAAAGTATCATTCCGCTGTCCGTCCGGCCATTTTAACCGGTTTTCTTGGCTATGCCCTGGTGGTTTTCGCCTTGAATTATGATGTGGGCCGGCCATGGCGTCTGCCTTACCCGTTTGTTGTCCAACCCGGCACCACGTCCCTGTTGTTTGAAGTCGGCGCTTGCGTGGCTCTGTATTTGACCGTGCTTTTTGTCGAGTATTCACCGGTCGCCTTGGAATGGTTGGGTATTAAACGCCTGCGCAATTTGATCGTCAAATTGACCATGCTTTTGACCATCTTCGGGGTGGTTCTTTCCACCTTGCATCAATCATCCCTCGGGGCTTTGTTTCTGGCGGCGCCGTCAAAACTGCACCCATTGTGGTATTCGGCTTATATCCCGGTTTTTTTCTTTGTTTCCAGCATTATCGCCGGTCTATCCATGGTCATTTTCGAAGGATCGATTTCCCATAGATATTTCCATAAATTGATGGATGAAACTCATGTCAAGGAAAGGGAAGGGGTGGTTTTAGGCTTTGCCAAAGCCGCCTCTTTGGTCCTGGCCGGATACTTCGCTATCAAGATTATTGGTATCGCCGCCGGCAACCACTGGCATCTCCTGGGCACCGGATTCGGTCTTTGGTTTCTAGTGGAATTATTGGGATTCGTGGCCTTGCCCAGTTTCTTGTACGCCGTGGGTGTTCGGGATAAAAATATCACTCTGATCAAATGGACTTCGGCCTTGGCCGTATTCGGCATCGTTCTGAATCGTTTGAATGTCTGTCTGATCGCTTTCAACTGGCAATTACCGGCCGCGGATCGTTACTTCCCTCACTGGATGGAAATCGCTATTTCCGTGTTCATCGTCACGGTCGGACTGATAGTTTTCAAGTTCATCGTCACCCGGATGCCCATATTTTACGAGCATCCCGACTACCGCGACCATCATTAAACTTATTTCTGATCGGGGTTATATTTAATGGATACTCAGACTTTTTATACCCTGCAAGATTTTATGTTTCACACCAAGAGTATCGTTTATGTCCTGATGGTGGGCATCCTGATCGGGATGCTAGCCTTCTGGACTTTTCTCAGTGACCGGGACGAGGATTGACGCTCGCCGGATTTTTTAATACTTCAACGAGCTTCCGTTCTTGTTGCGATTCGAACCGAAGCGTTGGTTGGGAGTGAAAGATGTATCAGTTTGTAACCGGCCCGTTATTATGGCTTGCGTTCCTGGTTTTTTTCATCGGAATTATAGTCCGCGCAGTTATGTATGTCCGTGGTTTGGATTGGAAAATGGATCGCGTGGCTTATCGGGCCTACCCGAAATTCGCGATTCGGGGAGCGCTTCGCTCAATATTCTTTTGGCTGGTGCCTTTCGGGACCAGAAACTGGCAGTCCAAGCCTTGGTTTACTTTACTATTTTTCGCCTTTTACTTCGGATTTCTCCTTACCCCGATCTTTGTTTTGGGTCATACCGTTCTTCTCAAGGAACGCTGGGGACTGCCCTGGCCGGCCATGTCCAATGTCATTGCCGACGGCCTGTCCGCGATGGTCATCGTCACGGGTTTGTTTCTAGCCTTGCGACGCATCGCCTTACCCGAAGTTCGGATAATGACCACCCTTTATGATTATCTGTTAATCGTCATGGCCATCGCCCCATTTGTCACCGGCCTGATCGCGGCCCAAGGCGGTCCCGATGCCCGCGCCTGGCTAATTTTGCATGTTTTGACCGGAGAATTTTGGTTGGCGGCCATCCCGTTCACGAAATTGTCGCACATGATTCTCTTTTTTATGTCGCGGGCCCAGATCGGCATGGATTTCGGAGTAAAACGCGGCGGCATGAAAGGTACGGACATGGCTTGGTAAAAGCCGGTCCGTGATAATTTAAGGAGTTTCAAATGCCGGAAGGAAAGCTTTGTAATAAAAAACCCATCACCACGATGGAAGAACTCCAGGCCCTCCTGGCCGATACCCGTGGAAGCCAATATTACAAGGAAATGCAGACCCTGGAGGTCGATAAATCCGCCTTATGGGCCACTATCCAAAAAACTTTTAAATCCCGGTTTCAAACTTGGATGGAGATTTGTGCTCATTGCGGAATGTGCGCGGATAGTTGCTTTCTTTATCTGGCCAACAACAAGGACCCCAAACAAGTCCCGGCTTATAAGATTCAATCCACCTTGGGAGAAATGGTCCGGCGCAAAGGCGATGTAGACAATGCCTTTATGCAAATGGTCATGGACACGGCCTGGGCAAAGTGTACCTGCTGCAACCGTTGTGGGATGTATTGCCCCCATGGAATAGACACCGGGGTCATGTTCGGTTATACTAGGGGATTGTGCTATTCCCAAGGCTTTGTGCCGTGGGAGCTTAAAATCGGCGCCGGTATGCACCGTTTGTTTCGAGCCCAGATGGATGTGACTACCGAGGATTGGGTGGATACCTGCCAGTGGATGGAAGAGGAACAGGCCGAGGAATGGCCTGGACTATGTATACCAATAGATAAAGAAAACGCGGACATCATGTATACTCTGAATGCCCGCGAGCCAAAACATTATCCCAATGATGTAGCCGAAGCGGCTATTTTGTTTCATCTGGCCGGCGAAGATTGGACCGTGCCCAGTGAAGGTTGGGAAGAAACGAGTTTAGCCATGTTCGCCGGCGACTGGGAAGCCTGCCGGCTGCAAGTGGAAAGCGTTTATTCCGCCATGGAACGCTTGAAACCCAAACGGATGGTAGTAACGGAATGCGGTCACGCGTACCGGGCCACGGTGTTGGAAGGTCCATATTGGACCGGCCGAAAGAACGGCAAACCGCCGGTGGAATCGTTTCATTATGTGGAATGGGTGGCGGAAGCCTTGCGCACCGGCAAGATCAAGATCAATCCGGCCAAAAAGATCAAGGAACCGGTTACTTATCAAGACTCGTGTAATTATATTCGCAACGGCGGTTTGAAGGACGTCACTCGGGAAATTATGAGTTATATCGCCGAAGATTTTCGAGAAATGACCCCTAACCGGGAACATAACTTTTGTTGTGGCGGTGGTGGAGGTTTTAACGGCCTCGGTCGGTATCGCGCACAACGGAATATCGGTTTGACCGTCAAGCGCGACCAAATATTGGCCACCGGCGCAAAACTCGTGATTTCGCCATGCCATAACTGTTGGGATGCCATTCGAGACCTGAATGAGCATTTTCACATCGGAGTTCGCTGGTCATTCCTTAAGCCCATACTCATTAGTATGGTCGAGGTTCCGGAACATCTTCGGCCGAGAGACTAGCGAAACCATATTTGAATAAAATAAACCCGCCGGATTTAATCGCGATGCGCTGAAGTCAGGATAATTCATCAGCGGAGAGATGAACTTTTGCTATTCCTATAATTTGGATAACTCCGAAAGGATTTATCCAACTTGAAACTCGAACGTGGTAAACCTTGGATCAGGCCAAGGTGTTTCTTTTTAGATTCACTCCGTCAAATTTCGACGGACCTCAGAGGATCGGCTTCATGAATACGGTGACATTACAGAAAGACGGCTCAATGCTTTGCGGAAACGAGACCGTCGATCATGAGCCGTTAAGATATCTCGGCGCGCGGATAGAACTGGAAACCGACTATACTCTGAAAAGTTTTTTTCTTTTCGTGGAGAAATACAAAGTTTTTCAAGTGATAAATCCCTTTTTGCCGACATTGCTTCAACAATTCCGCACCATCACTCCCAACCACCATGAAATGGCCGAAGACGAGTTCCTGGAATTTGGGAAAACCGTGGAAATGATAGGATTTCCAGGAAAACCGCGACTGGAGATTTTTTGTTCCCTCAAATATATGGCTGAGGACGAAGTCAGGGAAGTCAAGAAATACTTATTGGAAGCTCTGATACTTTTACCGCTGCGCCTGGGTAATTTGAAACATATCATTTTTGGAGATAAAGTGGACATACTAGACTTTGAAACCGTCCTGAACCTGTTTGAATTTTTGGATGGCATGGCCTGGGAACTCAGTTTTCACGGCGCGCCGGTGCAGTGTGCCTTAAGGAGGTAGTTATGTTTGATAGGATCTTGTTGGCCACTACGGCTTCTCCCACCAGCGACGCCGCGGCTAATTTGGCCTTTGAACTGGCCGCTAAATATGATTCCCAACTTTTTGTTCTGCATGTTTTAGGTATTCCGGCCCGAGGTTTCGGAATACACTACATCGATGTCCGAACGGGCGAAGAAGAACATGTCGATCAAAACTATTTGGATCTTGTCCAGGAAGAAATGCGCCAGACCTATGAGAAACAGCTGGCCACTCATAATAAAGTCCAGATGGTGGCCTTGACTGGAATTCCCCACACGGAAATTTTACGTAAAGCCCGCAAGGAAGATGCGGATTTGATCATCATGGGCGCCCATACCAGGGAAGAAGACGTCGGCGCCACGCGATTCCGCGGAGTCGTGGGCAACACTATGCAGAAAGTCGCCCGCTCGGCACGTTGCCCGGTCTTGATTACCAGCCGGCCTTGCGCTACCTGTTGGTGGTATTTTTCCAATATCGTCGTGGGGACGGATTTCTCCAAAGCCTCGGAAGCAGCCTTTATGTTCGGCTTAAAACTTTCCCGGGAAATTCCCTGTAAACTGCATGTCTTCAACGCCGTGGATGTCAGCGCCGGTATGCCGCTGAGTCAAACGGAAGTGGAAAAGAAAATTTCCGACGCCCGGGATAAAATGGTCAAGTTACACGGCGCCCGTTTGAATGATGACGATAATTACGAAATGGATGTTTGGGAAGGAATTCCCTATGTGGAAATATTGAAATACGCTCGAGAAAAATCCGCGGACCTGATCATCATGGCCCACCATACCCGTGAAGTCGATCCGGAAAAGGCTTCCCTTGGCAGCACCGTGGAACAAGTCGTCTTGCGGGCTTCCTGCCCCGTCGCCAGCGTCAATCGTCCGGATAAAGTCACTTTATGAGAGGAACCGCAAGGATTGGATACGAAGAGAATTTTAGCCGTTGACGATGAAGTGCACTGGCGGGTCCTCCTGGCCACTCTTTTTCAGATCGGCGGATACGAGATTAGAGTCGGGAGAAACGGCCGGGAAGGCATGAAGCTGGCCCGGGAGATGAAGCCGGATCTGATCATTTTGGATTTAATGATGGCCGGGGAAGGCGGCATACCCATGTATCGGCAGTTAAAAACCGATGACCATTTGCGGCATATTCCGGTGATCATTCTATCCGGCGTCGATGAGCGATCTTTTTTCCACGCGCTGAAATTGATGAATGTCGGCCTGAAAGAGCCCTTACCGCAACCGGAAGCTTTCCTGGAAAAACCTCCGACTCCGGAAGTATTGATGGAACTGGTCAAAAAAACGTTGAGCGGCAACTAAATCGCCAAGATCCGCTGGGAAGGGGAATTTCTTAAACCGCCCGGATCGACAACCCGATGATAATGGGCCGTTAAAGCCCATCGGCGTCGGGCTACCGAGATCCGGGCGAGGTCCTGCTTTCAGCGCATACTTTTGTTTCTCCGCAAATTTTTGATAATAATCCCTAAAATCATGGCGGAGTTATTCTACAGGCTGAGCCAAGTCCCGATATTCATTTCCTTGGCCCGTTTATAGATCAGAGGAGCCACCGACATATCTTCCAAGGCTATTCCAAGGTTGGCGGCAAAGTTCCTTTCTTCCGCATTTTCCCGTCCGGGTTTTTTGCCTGTAACCAGTTCACCCAATTCGGCATGAACCTTCGGGCAACCCTGAAAATACCCGGCCTCATTTTTGTAATAGCTATATTGGCCGAGATGATCCGTAGTCCACTTGTTCGCTTGATTCACGGCATCGCGGGACCAGAACGAATCAAAATCCACCAACGAGGCGAAGGCGCCCGGGTCAAGCCAGCCGGCTTTGATGGTTTCGTGAGGTTTTTTTAGAATCGGACCAGAGGTGACCACAATGTCGCACCCGGTAACCGCTAAGCGCGGATCTTTGACAATTTCAGCTTCAAGTCCTAATTTTTCCGCAAAAGCGGCAAGTTGTTGAGCCCGTTCGGAACTGATGTCAAAAGCCATGACCTTTTTTAGCGGGAATAAAACACTCATCGCTTCGAGGTTGGTATGTCCTTGAACGCCGCAAGCTAAAATTCCGATTTTCGAGGATTCCTTCCGAGCCAGGTATTTGGCTGAGACCGCGGAAGCCGCGCCGGTCCTTTGCGCGGTGATCCACGAGCAATCCATCACCGATATGGGAATTCCGGTGAGGGGATCGTTTAGAATCAGCAGCCCGGTTATGTATGGCAAACCCTTGGCCTGGTTGCCGGGATATCCGCTGACCCATTTCACGCCGGCCGAATCAAGGGCCGGGATATAGGCCGGCATGGCGTGGATAAAGTTATCCTTCCCTTCACCTGGATGGATACCCGGTTTCGGCGGCATTTCAACGCGGCCGTGGCCCATTTCCTCAAACCCTTTCTCAACAGCGGAAATAACATCCGCCATGGACAAGCCTGCGGAAATGACGTCGTCTCTACTGAGGTAAAGTACTTTTCCGTCGTGCATTCCTGAAACCTCTCTTTTGCTTGGTAACGTGAACCCAGATACGTCTCTAAACTATACCACTTGGCAACCCCGGAACAGTGGTTAAGGCTCCCCTTAAATCCACCACCAAGTCGCGGATAGGGCGCGTAAATCCTTGGCGAAACGCGAAGTTTTCCCTGGTTCCCAAGCTCCAGCTTGGGAGCCGTTTTTGAGGGAAGCTGGAGCTTCCCGGCTTTTCCTAGCTCTCAAGCTGGAGCTTGGGAGCTAGCGGGAACTCATTACCTAAATGCGGCGTTGTCAGAACCGCCATTATCACACTAATATTTAAATAAATAATCTCTTATTTATTATCGCATTTCTTGGGTGTTTGTCTAATTCTTTTACATTATTTTGTTTGTATGTATACAAATCATCCACCATATGGGGCTAGTCACGGCATATTTCAAAGGGTAAATCCGATAGTTTAATCGAGCGGGGTTGAAAATGTAAAAAAAATACGCTTTGATTTCTCAGATGTAGAATATACTCTGCGGTTCGCCGCGGAGAACTTCAACCTTGGCCACAGTCCTTGATTTTTCCAAAGCCGTTTTTTGGTCCGCATTTTGCTCCTTTTAATTGTTTGCGATGATTTTCCAAGGGCAGCCGGCCATGGGTCATGGCACGTTTGCGCTGGACATTGCCGGCGGCACTTATACCTCAAGACCGATCAAGGCGGTGAATCAGGTTTTATATATGGTCTGGACATAGAGGGCTAGAGCCTGCTATCATTAAATAATAAATTTCCGTCGACAGGTCTGGGGACATAGGCCCCCAAAAAATTAGATCATTGCTTTTGTCTCCGGTTTTGAACAATCGAGGTCTGACGGAGAGACTTCGATTTGGAAATAAAAATTAAGATTGTTGGGCAAGCAATCGAAAGGAGGCGAGTCTTGAAAATATTCAGCATACTGTTTGTTGTGGGACAAGACCGGCCCGGCATCGTTGACGATGTCACCAGCGCGCTGTTTGAAAGCGGTGCTAATCTTTTGGACAGTCGGATGGCCACTTTGGGTGGATGCTTTTCCATAATGGTCCTCTTTTCTTGTCAGGAGGAAACCCTGACGGCTGTAAAGACCGGGATCGATAAGCTGAAAACCCTCGGATTTGAAATCAGCCTCCATAATGCGCACGATCCGGAAGCTGTGGCCCGCCATGCGGAAATACCATTAAAGCTTGAAGTCGTGGCCATGGATCATCCGGGAATAGTCCACAAAGTGGTCAGGGTATTAAGGCGTCATGGAGTTAACATCGAATCGTTAAACACTCAGGTTAACCGAGCGCCTCTATCCGGGGCTCCATTGTTTGACTTGATTTTGGAAGCCGGCGTCCCGGTCGGGCAATCCATATCAAAACTTAAACAGGAATTGGCGACCCTGGCCGACGAGATGAACCTGGACCTGAATTTCATCCGGTAAAAAACGGAGTAAATGTCACTATATATTTGGAAAGATAGACCCAAAACCCTTGGTGGCGCGTTATCAACTTGTCCATGGATGATGGATGAGCGGAAATTGAAGGCTAAGATAACCGGAACCAAAAACGATGACTCTGGAGAAAAAAGATGAGAACAGGCCGAATATTACTTACGCTATTGGCAATAGCCTCGATGATTTGGTTAGGCTGCGGTCCGGAAATCAAAAACAGGGCCGGGAAACCTGCGGTGTACGAAGACCCGGGCACCCAGGGCGCGGCGAGCGGCGTGGGTATGGAATCACAGGACCTGACCAG
>JADFXS010000117.1:0-7479 GCA_015233515.1 Deltaproteobacteria bacterium
TTTTGAATGGGACATGTTACTGGCTTCCATCACTTCCCTGGCTCAAGCCTTGGACGAACGCGATCCGTATACCCGTTATCATTCAGGCAATGTTTCCCGCTATGCCGTGGCCATCGGCCGAAAAGCCGGCTTCAATGTCGCGGTCCTGGAAAATCTGCGTCTGGCCGGCATCCTCCACGATATCGGCAAGATCGGCATACCGGATATCGTGCTCAACAAACCCGGAAGTCTAACCGCTGAAGAATTCGAAATTATAAAGCAACATTCTCAACGCGGGGCGGAAATCCTACGGCCGATCTCCACCTTGTCAACGATCATTCCCGGTATTTTGCATCATCATGAACGACTGGACGGTCGAGGCTACCCGGCCGGTTTAAAAGGGGATGATATCCCGGTCATATCGCAAATTCTGGCCGTGGCCGATACCTATGACGCCCTGACCACGGACCGGCCTTATCGTAGAGGGATGAACCCGGAAAAAGCGATAACTATCATGAACGAAGTCTCCGGCACGCAGTTGTCCCCCCAGTATGTTCAACTGTTCATTGAATGGTTGTCGGAGTCGGCTTGACCTTCGAGCGGCTCATAGTCACCGAAGGATTCGTCGCCGGGATAGTCTTTTAATTTTGGCGGTTCGGTGAGATTTGGCGTGACAAAGGGGCCACAAGGCCGGACAAGGAGGATCAAACCCCGTGTTTAGCGGCTTAGCCATTTGGGACGTATTAATAATTATTTTTCTGGTCATGATCATTTTCGCGGCCGGCCGGTTGGCGAGTAAAAACTCAAGTTCGGGAACCACTGCCGGCCCCGATGGCCGGTCTCATCGGGAAAATCCCGATGGTTCCAATTGACAATCCCTGGCTCGAGCGCCGGTCGTGACTATCCAAGGTTACACCCGACTCTCGCGGTCATCCAGTTCCGTGAACCGGATTATTAGGGACTTTGTTGTTTATAAAACTGAAACTCCCGGTAATATAAAAGCTCCTCGCAGCGAACCGCGGGGAATATTCGACCTGTCAGGAATGAAAGTATTGTAATTTTTAATCGCCAACCCCGCGTCAAGCTATGGGGTTGGCGCTTGTTTGCATGTTCGAATAAAGATCGTAGTTTTTTTGCTTGACAACATAAGCAAGTCAGTGGAAAATTCGCACCATTCAAGAATTCGTTATGTAAATCTAAATATTTCGTATAGGGGCTGAGTTATGAGCCATCACGACGAGGCGTACGTGTCCGGACCTGCGATTCCCGATCCTGGAACGCCAACAACAGCCGGCCACGGGAAGAAACCGAAAAAAGGCAGTAGCTGGATTTTTCTGTTCATCGGAGTGGCTATCGGGGCAGCCGTTGGCTGGGGCCTATGGCCGGATATCCTATACTGCAAAAAAATCCAACCATTTGATTTCAGCCATAAGGCTCACGTGGAAAAAGCCGGTCAGCAATGTGAAGAATGCCATAAATTCACTGCTGACGGTCGCTTCACCGGCGTCCCCAAGTTCGCCGACTGCCTGCAATGCCACACTCACAACGACCGTCAGAACAAGGACAACAAGAACGAGACCGAATTTTTGGTAAAATTCGTCACCGAGGACGGGGAATTGAAAGGCAATCCCGAATGGCATATTTATTCCGCACAACCGGATTGCGCTTACTTTTCCCACACCGCCCACGTTAAAATGGGCAAAATCAAATGCGAGGAGTGCCACGGTGATCATCAAAAAACGGACAAGTTACGCCCGTTTTACCAAAACTGGCTCACCGGTTACAGTCTGGACGTGACCAGGAGTATGAAGATGACCGATTGCGCTGACTGCCATAAGAAGCGCGGCAAACCCGAAAACAACGCTTGCTTTGTCTGCCATAAATAAAGGCGCCGCGGAAAGGTAGAGGACAGAAAATGGACCGCAGAGGATTCATAAAATTAGTACTAGGCGCCGCGGCTGGTTTTCATTTGACTCCCGTTCCGTGGCATTTAATAAACGACGTCGGCAAATGGACTCAAAATTGGCCGTGGGTCCCCCGTTCCACGCGTATGCCCAATTTGGCTTATGCCCACACGGTTTGCACATTATGTAAAGGCGGCTGCGGGATAAAGGTCCGCCTGGTGGATGCCAAACGTTCATGCAAAGTCGAGGGCCAAGCCGGAGCGCCGGTCAACCAAGGCAAAGTCTGTCCGATAGGGGCGGCCGGACCGCAATATCAATATTCTCCTTCCCGTTATCTCGGGCCGCTGAAAAGAGTCGGCGCCCGCGGTTCGGGAGCATATGCGCCAATAACCTGGTCTGACGCGGTAAAGGAAATCGGCGCCAAGCTGGTCGATCTGCGCAAACAAGGCTTGGCCCATACCGTGGTCATGATCACCGGCCGCAAAAACACCATGATCCGCCAGCTATCCGCCCGGTTTATGGCCGCTTATGGTTCCCCCAATCTAGTGGACATGCCTTCAGTCGCGGGTTCCTGGGATTATGCGGTCCGCGCCCAATTCGGCGTTGAGACCGGTTTAGGCTATGATTTAGAGAAAAGCCGGATGGTCCTCAGCTTCGGCTGCGCTCTGATTGAAGGCTGGGGCTCGCCGGTCCGGACTATTCAAGCTTTTAGCCGGTGGCGTTCCTCGGACAAAGTCAAGTTTGTCCAGATCGATACCCGTGGTTCCATCACCGCGTCCAAAGCCGACCAGCTAGTGGCCGTCAATCCCGGCACCGAAAGCGCCCTGGCCCTGGGCCTGGCCCACGTGATTATCAAGGACGGATTATATAACAAGGACTTCGTAGCCAAATACGCTTTCGGTTTTGACGAATTCCAAACCATGGTCCTCAAGGACTACTCCCCGAATCAGGTGGCGCTGATCACCGGTGTGCCGGAAAACGTCATTGTCGCGTTAGCCCGGGAATTCGCCAAAACGGAAAAAGCCTTGGCCCTGGCCGGGAAAGGCAAGGGCGCCATACCCAGCCAGGTATATGAACTTATGGCGGTTATGGCCCTGAATGCCTTGGTGGGCAACATCAACCAACCCGGGGGAGTGATCGTCAAACAAGATTTGCCCTTGGCCAAATGGCCGGAGGCCGCCGCCGACAAGATCGCTCAAACCAGCTTGGCTGTTCCGCGTCTGGACCAAGCCGGCGGCGCCAAATACCCGCTGACCCGCAGTCTGCTAGGACATCTGACCGAAGCGATTAGAACCGGCGGTCAATATCCGGTCAATGCCTTGATCATCGATCAAGCCAATCCGGCTTTCTTCGGCAGCGATCCCAGCGCCTTCCGAGCCGCCTTGGGCAAGGTCCCCCTGGTGGTCGGGATTTCGTCCATGGCCGACGATACGACTATCCACGCCGATATCATCCTGCCGGAAGCGTCCAATTTCGAAGGCCCGGCCGATGTGCTCAATCCGCCCACTCTGCCCTATCCCTTGTTCGGCATGGGCAAAGGCTTGGTAAAATCCCGATACAATACCAAACCGGCCGGTGATATTTATCTCACCTTGGCCAAAGCCATCGGCGCGCCGGTCAGTGATGCCCTCCCGTTCAAAACCCACGCCGACATGCTTAAAGCCGGGGCTCTTGGCCTGCTGCAATCCAAACGAGGTCTGATGGCCAAGGTCAATGGCCCTCTTCCGGAAGAAATATTCGGAGCGGAAATCAAGCCGGCGTCATTCGCCGATGAAAAAGCCTTTGCCAAAGCCCTGGAAGACGGTGTGTTTTGGTACGATCCGGCTTTTAAATACGGCGATATGAGCGCGGCTTTTCAAACTCCGTCCCGTAAATTCGAATTCCTCAGCCAGAGCATTCAGATGGCCCTGGCCGGATTCATCGCCGAAAAGGGTTCGGAAGCGGCCATGGCCGCTTTAGGGCAGACTCGGAATTCCGATTTAACGGCTCTGCCCCACTTCGAACCCATTATTTCCTCTAAACCCAATGAAACATTCCCCCTGACCCTGGTTCCGGTGGAACAATTCAAACTGGTGACCGATTCCTTGGGGAATGCGCCTTATTTAACCAAGCTCCTGGAAGACCTGACCCTCAAGGGCGGAAAATCGGTCGTGGACGTCCATCCCCACACCGCTGAGGAATTGCACTTGCATGAAGGCGACCGGGCTTGGCTGGAAACCCCCAAGGGCCGCCAGGAAGTCTTGGTTCACCTGTTTGAAGGAGCCAGACCCGGTGTGGTTTACGCCCCCGTGGGCCTGGGACACGTGGGATTCGATTTGTACCTGCGAGACAAGGGGAGCAATGTCCTGGAGATCGTCGAAGCCAAGCTCGACCCCTTGTCCGGTGAGGCTTTGTATTGGGCCACCAAAGCCAATTTGATGAAGGCGTGAGGTAAACGATGAGTTCGCAAGCACCGACCTCCAATATAAAATACGGCATGGTCATCGACCTGGATAAGTGTACGGGTTGCGGCACTTGTTCCGTGTCCTGCATGACTGAAAACAACATTTACATTCTCGAAGACGAAACGGACAAAAACCGGTCCATAACCTGGCTGCGGATCTACCGTCTGGAAAACGGCGAAGCTTTCCCCAACGCTAAGGTGGCCTACCTGCCACGACCGTGCATGCACTGCGATGCTCACGCCCCCTGCGTCTCGGTTTGTCCGCCGATTGCCACCACCCAGGACGAAATCGGCGGTATTGTCAGCCAGATTACGACCCGGTGCATCGGTTGCCGATACTGCATGGCGGCCTGTCCTTACCATGTCCGGTATTTCAACTGGTTCGATCCCTGGCCTCTATACATGGAACATGTCAACCCCATGACCGAGGCTTTGAACCCCGACGTAGCCCCCAGGATGCGCGGTGTTGTGGAAAAATGCACTTTTTGCCACCACCGTTTGATGGCCGCCAAGGATAAGGCTTACACCGGCGGCAAGAGAATCATCCCGGAAGATGATTATCAAACCGCTTGCACTCAGGCGTGTCCGGCCAAAGCCATTACCTTCGGCGACCTGAACAATCCCGAGCACCAAGTTCATAAGCTGCTCAAGGCCCGCAAAAGCCATGCCTTCCGCCTATTGGAAAAACTGAAGACGGAACCTAAGGTCTGGTATTTGTCGTCCCAGGAGTGGATACGTAAAAAGGGTGATAACTCGCTTGATCTGCCCAAAGGCAAAGGATATTAAAGAGGTGGTGATAACATGGATGCGGAACTGATCCCCGACGGACTGCAGTTCTACGCCGGCCTGATTCCGTGGTTGGCCCTGGTCGCCCTGGGCGGCCTGGGTGCGTTTTACTGCTTGTGGTACGGCCTGAACAAAACCAACATGAACGAATATTTTGCCTTTGGGGTGTGGATCGTCTTCGACCTGGCGGTCATCGCCTTGGGCGCCGGCGCCTTCTTCACCGGATTCCTGACTTACATCATCGGCAAAAAAGAACTGAAATCCATCATCAACCTGGCGGTGATCATCGGATTCATTTGTTATTCCGGAGCCATCGGCATGTTAGGTATCGACATCGGCCAGCCTTTGCGCGGATGGTTCATCTTCTGGCATGCCAACGTCCATTCCATGCTGACCGAAGTGTCCTTTTGTATCACTTGCTACCTGATGGTCCTGACTATCGAGTATCTACCCAATATCCTGGAAAATCGTCAATTGAACAAGGTCCGGGAATTCCACTTTTTCGCCCATAACCTCCATGAAATAATGTTCGTCTTTGCCGCCACCGGCGTTTTCCATTCCTTCCTCCACCAAGGTTCCCTGGGCGGAATGTACGGCGTCATGTATGCTCGGCCTTACGCGGCCCGAGCCATGTTTTCCATCTGGCCGACCACGTTCTCGTTGTTCATTCTTTCGGCCATTGCTTCCGGTCCATGCTTCACTCTGATCATCACGACCATTTTGGAAAAACTGGGTAGAAAAAAACTGGTCAAGGATGAAGCCAAACAACTACTGGCTAAAATCGCTTCCCGCCTGCTGGCCGTATATATCATTCTTAAGCTGTTGGACACCGTGACTTGGGTGACGGGTATCGCCCACGACGCCGGATTCAGTCTTGGGGATTTTTACCGGGACGGACCATTTGGCTGGTGGACATTGATCATGGAAATCGGCGTCTTTGGCATCATTCCCGCCATAATTTTGAACTTCGACGCCGCCCGGAAGCATGAAGGCTGGCTGATGCTGGGTTGTGTTATGAACTGCATCGGCATCTGCTTCAACCGGTTCGTTTTTACCATTGTCACTACGGCCATTCCGGTCATGCCCTTTGAAAAATTCGTCGGTTACCTGCCCACCTGGCAGGAATGGTCCATCGCTTTGGCGGTTATCGGCTATGGTGGTTTGGTCTTGGCCTTATCCTACCGCTATCTGCCGGTTTTTCCCCATGAGAAGGAATTGAATCCTTAAGAGAAGTAAAACCGCCGCCCGATCGCGCAGGAGATATGACAATGGCAAAGGCGAAAACCCGACTACGGATATTGAAACACTCGCCACGGTCGGTTCCACGCGCCTGGTAACTTAAAAATCGCGGACCAGAAAAGTCCCTACATTAAACAAACTCCCCAAAGGCAAAACCCTTGGGGAGTTTTTCATTTCATTTCCAATCAGTCTCCCAGATAGCCATCAGCCCCGGCCTGAAGCTCATCTGAGCTCGTCAATTGTCACGACCAACATATTTCGCCCTCTCACCAACAAATCGACCGCAAAATCCGGGTTGAAAAGCCCTGATTAAAAATTTTGTTTACATGGAAACAAAAACATGATACCCAGATATTGTTTCCGCGTAAACAAAAGAGAGATTTCCATGGACCATGCGACGAAAATCATAGACTCTCTCACTAAAATCCAAGAACGTTCCGATGTTTTCCAACATGGCCGGGAAGATATTTTCGACGGCATCAATCTGGCGGAAGTGCATTGTATTGATTGGATCGGGACAATTGACTATGCCAATGTCACGAAAGTCGCTAACGCCATGGGGATGACCCGAGGGGCCATCAGTAAAATCGCCAAGAAATTGCTGAACAAAAATTTTATTGAGAGCTACCAGCGGCCGGAAAACAATAAAGAAATTTACTACCGGCTGACTCAGGACGGACAGCGAATCCATGACGAGCATAAAAAGTGCCATAACCAAGCCAGACAGGAGAAATTCTCCCTTCTGGAAAACTACAGTGAAGACGAACAAATCGCCATTTTGCGTTTTCTAAACGATATTAACCATATAATCCATATAAAACTGAACGGTGGCGAATCTTCGGCAGAATAACGCTCTGATGGATACGACCAATAAATGGGGAGATTTCTAAATGTCGACCACGGGAATTCAAAAAAGTAAAATCATTTCTATTTCTATTGCCCACATGTTCAATGACTGCTATAAGTATTTTATGCAGACATTAATCTCGTTTATTGTGACTTCCGGTTTCGGGTTCGGAAAACGCTCCTTGTTGATATCGTCGTTTACGACCACTTCTTCTCTATCACACCCGATTTCGGGTTAGCTGGTCGATCAGAAAAACCAACGATGGATGGTATATCTAGGAA